>JAISND010000227.1 GCA_031276615.1 Treponema sp.
TGCCAAGATTCGCCGCGTATTGCGCTATGGTACCGCCGCCGCCCTTGTCCACCTTGCCCAGCTCCCCGAACTGCCAGCTTACCCCGTTGCGGTTCATGATCGCCTGTACGATGGAGCAAAATTCGGCGTTGGCGTCACTTGCGCCGTACTTGCCGCCCGAACCGGTATACTTGGTCAGCACCAGGCCCCTGCCCATGAAGGAAGCGTTCTTCCTGTCAAAGACAGCTCCGTAGGCGGGGTCGTAGGCGGCGTTGACATCGGTGGAAAGCATGGCCGAGTTTGACAGGCAGCGCCGCGTGCCGGAAGCGTCGCCGCAGAGGGCCGCGATGAAATTCTCAAGGGAGCGGGACTGGGCGCCGGTGTTTCCCACGGAACCGATTTCTTCCTTGTCGGACAGATAACAGACCGCGGTCTTTTGCGGAGCGCCGCCGGAACCCGGCGTTGCGGCCGCTTTTCCGGCCCCCCCTGCCCTGCCCTCCGCGGCGGCGAGCAGTGCCCTAAGCGCGGGAAAGGCGCAGCAGCGGTCATCGTGGCCGTAAGCGCCGATCATGCTGCGGTCAAAGCCCAGTTCCCGCGCCCTGAAGGCCGGAACGAACTCAATCTCCGAACGGGCAAAATCCTCCTCGGTTACGCCGTATTTTTCATAAAGCAGCGAGAGTATCTGAAGCTTCACCTTTTCCTTCACCGCCTCGTCGCGGTAGGGTCTGGAACCGGCCAGCACGTCGAGGTCCTCGCCTTCCACGGCCTCGGCCGCCTTTTTCTGCATCTGTTCCCTGGCAAGATGGGGAAGAAGATCGGTAATGGTAAACACCGGATCGCCCTCGTCCTCGCCCAGGCGCAGATTTATCCTGCCGCCTTTGCCGTCGATGATGATGCCGTGCATGGCAAGGGGGATTGCGGTCCACTGGTACTTTTTGATGCCGCCGTAATAGTGGGTATCCAGAAAAACAAAATCGCTGTCCTCGTAAAGGGGATTCTGCTTGAGGTCTATGCGGGGCGAATCGATGTGGGCGCCGAGAATATTGACCCCCTCGGAAAGGGGGCGCTTCCCCAGAACCGCGCAGATGAGGGATTTTCCCCTGATGTTCCGGTACAGCTTCGCGCCGGGCAGGAACTTCGCGCCCCGGCTGTCCATGTCGGCGAAGCCGCGCTTCTCCAGGAGCGCCAGCGACGCATCGACGCATTCACGCTCGGTTTTGCCCCGGTCAAGGAATTCCCGGTAGGAACGCGAAAAATCCTCAATTTCTTTTTCAGTCTTTTTGTCGATACCCGTCCAGCAGTTTTTGGGGCTGAAGAAAAGTTTTTCCGCCAGTTTCTGTCCGGCGCTTTTCTCCGCGTCTTTCTTTGCCCCGCCGCCCGCCTTCGCGGCAGTCCCCTTTCCGCCGCCCTTTCCGGGGGCCTTCTCTTTTGCCATAGATACACTCCTGCGCTACAGGATATACTAAAGGACATGGAAATTCGAGATCGTTACGCCCCCTCCCCCACGGGCCTGCAGCACGTTGGCGGAATCAGAACCGCCCTCTTTAATTACCTCTTTGCCCGGTCCCGGGGCGGAAAATTCATTCTCCGCCTGGAGGACACCGACCGCACCCGTTTTGACGAATCCTACGTGCAAAACCTCTACGACACCTTCGCCTGGCTGGGCATACGGTGGGACGAGGGGCCGGACATGGGCGGCCCCTCCGCGCCCTACGTTCAGTCGGAACGCGGCGAATTCTACCGCAAGTACGCCGAAGAACTGGTTGGCCGGGGCATGGCCTATTACTGTTTCTGCGCCCCCGGGCGCATCGAACAACTCAGGCTGGAGCGCGAGGCCGCCCGTTCCGGAAAACCCGGAAGCCCCCAGACCGGCTACGACCGCCGCTGCCGGAACATCCCGGCCGCCGAGGCCGCCGCGCGCGCTGCCGCGGGAGAATCCCGTACCGTCAGACTCAAAATACCCCTCGGCGAAACCACCCGGTTTACGGATCGTCTCCTCGGGGAAATCGAATGGGCAAACGACGACGTTAACCCCGATCCGGTACTCCTCAAATCCGACGGTTTTCCCACCTACCACCTTGCCAATGTGGTGGACGATCACCTTATGGGAATAAGCCATGTGCTCCGCGCCCAGGAGTGGATTTCGTCCACCCCCCTGCACGTGATCATGTACCGCTGTTTCGGCTGGGAACATCCCGTGTTCTGCCACCTTCCCATGGTGATGGGGCAGGACGGAAAGAAGCTCAGCAAACGCCACGGCGCGACCAGCATTGACGAATTCCGCCGCCAGGGTTACCTGCCCGAAGCGCTCATCAACTACATCGCGTTTCTTGGCGCGTCTTACGAGGAAGGAAGGGATATATACAGTCTTAAGGAACTTGAGGAACGTTTCAGTCTGGACAGGCTTAACAAGGCGCCGGCGGTTTTTGACTACAAAAAGCTTGAATGGTACAACGGCCAGTACATCAGAATGAAAAGCGATGAAGAACTTGCCGAACTCTGCCTGCCCTGCGCGTCAGCCGCCGGGCTTTTCGGCGGTTCAGCCCCGGACGCGGAACAGCGCCGCGTCTTTACCGCGGCAATGCCCCTCATCAAAGAACGCCTTTCCTTTCTGCACGAAGCGCCCGCGAAAATAGCCTACCTTTTTTCCGAGCCGCCGCTTCCCCCGGCGGAGGAATTCTTTCCCAAAAAAAAGGACCGCGAAGCTGCCGCGGCGCTGCTGCGGATTGGCCGGGAACTGATCAGGCCCCTTGCCGAAGCGGAAAACGACGAAGGGGCCGAAGCCTTTGTCAAGGGGGAGGCTGAAAAGAGGGGGATCAAACTGGGCGACCTGCTTATGCCGTTGCGCGTGGCCATTACCGGCGCCCGGATCAGCCCCCCCCTTTTCGGCTCCCTGCGCATACTCGGCGCGGAACGCTCGCTTGAGCGCGCCGGCCGGGCGCTGGCCCTGCTGGAGAAGCGGGAACCCTCATCAAAGAACGCCTTTCCTTGAACCCTCACGAACAGAAAAAACTGTCGTTTGCTTAAAACGATGTCAGTCACCACAGGTACCCCTTTCCAGAAAAATTTTCCCGTTTCATCTTTAGCGGTTGTTGTTCAAAAACTGAAGTTTTTAAACAGCTCTATTGAAGCGCCGTGCAGGAACGCACCTTATAGAGGGTATTCTACCGAACCCTGTCTCTGTCGAGGTATCCTTTGGCAAAAAATATCCCTCCCCCTCCACCTCCCCGCCTGGCCTGGCACCCGGCCTTCGTCCAGGCCTTCCGCCTCGAACTCGAACAGTATCAGGATATCCTCGAATTTATCCCCGAACTCCAGCTTACCAGCGAACC
>JAISND010000246.1 GCA_031276615.1 Treponema sp.
GGCTGCGACGGAAACCTCAAGGCCCTTTCCGTTTTGGCCGAGGGCATGGACGCCGGAGAACTGGTCAGGAAACTCAGGGGGCTTCGCTGCGGCAGAAGAAAGACCTCCTGCGCGGATCAGTTTGCAAGGGCCCTTGAACAGCGCCTATGAATCTGCTGCTTCACAGCTGCTGCGCTCCCTGCACGGTGGCCTGCGCCGAAAGCCTCAGGGCGGAAGGCGCCGGCTTTCGTCTGTTTTGGTATAACCCCAATATCCACCCCTATACGGAATACCGGAACCGGCGGGACACCCTTGTCCGCTTCGCGGCCGGGGAGAACCTTGATCTCGATCTGGCCGATGAATACGGGCTGCGCCTGTTTCTGCGCGGCGTAACGGAAAGCGGATGCGCGATGGAAACCTCCGTCACGGCGGAAAGCGCGTCCCCCGGAGCGGAGACGGAAAAGGATGCCGCGCCGCGCCGCCGCTGCCTTTTCTGCTACCGCCTGCGCCTTGAAAAAACCGCGGCCCGCGCCGCGGAGCTTGGCTGCGGCGCTTTCAGCACCACCCTGCTCATCAGCCCCTACCAGGATCACGAAGCGGTGCGCGAAACCGGCGAAGAAACGGCGCGCCGTTACGCGATACCTTTTTTCTACCGGGATTTCCGCCCCCTTTTCCGGGACGGCCAGGCGAAGGCCGGGGAAAGGGGCCTGTACATGCAGAAGTACTGCGGCTGCGTTTTCAGCGAGGAAGAGCGTTATCTGCAAAAAAGCAAAGCCCGCCGGAGCGCGGCCGGAGCGCCGCCGTTCCGGAAAACCGCCGGGACGCCGCCTCCCCGGAGCATCGCCGTTCCGGAAAGCCGCCCGGGCGCCGCCGTTCCGGGAAGCCCCCCGGCCGCGGCGGGGAACAAGCCCGTGACGGTGAACCCCCTGTTTCAGCGGCTCTCCCTCCTCACCGGCGCGGAAGTTCTGGAAAAACTGGCCGCGGCCAGGGTCATGATCTTCGGGCTGGGCGGCGTGGGGAGCTGGTGCGCCGAGGCCCTGGTCCGCTCCGGCGTGGGGAAGATAGACATCGTCGACTCCGACGCGGTCTGCGTCACCAACGTTAACCGCCAGGTGCAGGCGACAGGCAGGACGGTGGGGCTTTCCAAGGCGGCGGCGCTGAAGGAACGGCTTCTTGAGATAAACCCGGACTGCGAAGTCACCGCCCGGGACACGGTTTTTTCCCGTGAAAACGCCGCCGGCTTTAACATCGAAGGCGCCGCTTATGTGATAGACGCCATCGACAGCCTTACCCACAAGCTCGATCTTATCGAAACCGCCCGCGCCGCGGGGGTAACCCTTTTTTCATCAATGGGCATGGCGCAGAAAATGGATCCCACCCGGCTAAAAACCGCCGACATCTGGGAAACCCAGGGCTGCCCCCTGGCGCGGCTTGTGCGCCAGGGCCTGCGGAAACGCGGCTTTACCGGCGGCTTTACCGTGGTGTACAGCGCCGAACAGGTCCCCCTTCACCGCGAAATTGAAGTGTCCTGCGGCTCCGGCCGCTGCCTCTGTCCGGGAAAGGGAGTCGAGTGGTGCGGCGGCAGGAAGGTGATCAACGGCAGCGCCGTGACGGTTACGGCCGGCGCTGGGATGATACTGGCGAGTCTGGTACTGAGGGACGCGGCCGAAAAGGCGCGGGCCGAAGCGTGAGCGGCAGATTCCTCCGCAGGGCAGACGCGAGCACGGTGGTACGGAAGCTCTGCGCCAAAGCCGTACTGGAACGGAAACTGGTAACGGAAAAGGATCGCATCCTTATCGCCGCGTCGGGCGGCAAGGATTCAAGCGTCATGGCCTGGGCGCTGGCGGGGCTGCGCCCGGCGATCGGGCAAAACTACGAACTCGCGGCCGTCCACATCTCAAGCGATTTCTGCGCCTGCTGCAAAAAAGCTATCCTTTCAAAAAGAATGGAAGAGTGGGGCATACCCTTTACCGATCTTTTCGTGCCCGTCATCGGCAGGCTTAAAGAGGGAAAAAAGATGAATTGCTACTGGTGTTCCACCCAGCGGCGGACGGAACTTTTAAAGTACGCGATGGAACACGGCTTTAACAAAATAGCCCTGGGGCATCATCTTGACGACATTCTCGAAACCTTTTTTATGAACATGACGGGAAAGGGCGAACTTTCAACTATGCCCATCATCCTCAAATACCGCAAATACCCGGTAAGCCTTATCCGCCCCCTGGCCTACCTTGAGGAACGGCAGATCGTCGACTGCGCGGCGGAGCAGAACATTCTCAGGGCCGCCTGTACCTGCCCCTACGGGATCAATTCCGGACGCCGGGATATACGGAAGCGAATCGCCGGCTTAACCGGGAATTCGGGAACGGTAAAACGGCGCATGTTCAGGGCGTTGTCCTCCGGGCAGGCGAATCTGCTGGAAGAACGCTGAATCCAGCCCGGGGGGAAAGCCCTGAAATAATTTCCAGAAATCAAAAGATTCTTAAAGAAGCGCAGCCGGAATTTCAAAATAATTTTTACCAGGGGACAGGGCAGGCCCTTTGGTATGGCGGCGCCGGACATAAACAAACAATCGGACATAAACAAACAGTGGATCATCCTGAATCCCGCCGCGGGCAGGGGGAAAGCCCTGAAACAATTTCCGAAAATCGAAAAATTCCTGAAAAAGCACAGCCGTAATTTTGAAATAATTTTTACCAGGAGGCCGGGCGACGCCCTGGAAATCGCGCGGAATCTTCCTGTGGCGGAAGGGGACGTGACGGTTGCCGCGGGCGGCGACGGAACCTGCAACGAAGTGGTCAACGGGCTGCTGACCCGCAGGCCGGCTTCAGGCGAAGCCCCCCTTCTGGGGCTGCTTCCCGCCGGCAGGGGAAACGATTTTTCCTCAACGCCGGGAATTCCCGAAGACCCGGAAAGGGCCCTCGGGATTATCCTCCGGGGAAAAACCCGGCCCCTTGACGCGGGTTTCGTAAGGGGGGGCTTTTTTCCGGAGGGCCGGTATTTCATCAACGGCCTGGGCATAGGCTTTGATACAAAGGTAGGCTTCGAGGCGGCGAAGATGAAGTTCGTCCGGTCCGGCTTTGCCTATGCCCTGGGCGCGCTTCTTGCCGTTATACGTTACGAAGATTCCCCGGAGCTGCGGATCCGGTACGGCGGCAGGGAGGAAACCCTTCCCGCGGTCATCGTATCCGTCATGAACGGCAGGCGCATGGGCGGCAGTTTTTTTATGGGCCCCGGCGCGCTCCTTGACGACGGCGAACTGGACATCTGCTTTGTACGCCATCCCCCTACGCGGCTCAAACTTGTCGACATAGTTCTCCACTACCCGAAGGGAACCCAGGCCGAATGCGAGGGCGTCTATACGGGCAGGGCTTCGGCATTTCACCTTCAGGCCCTGAAAGGCGGCATGGCGGCGCACTGCGACGGCGAAACCGTATGTTACGACGGCAGGGAGCTGGAAATCAGCTGCGTGCCCGGCGCCCTGCGGCTTGTCGGAGCGTAGCCGTGGAAGAGAAGGAAGGGGACCGGGCTTTCCGCGGAACCGCGAACAGAGCCGGCCTGTTCAGGCGGGCCCTCATCAACACGGTGGTCAAGGCAGTTTTTAACGCCCTCTGCGATATTGACAGCCGGGAATTTGTCGAAACCCTTTCACGCTCGGAACCTCTCATCGTTGTGGTCAACCACATCAACTTTCTTGAAGTGCCCATCCTTGCTGCCCATTCCTATCCCGCGCTGCTCACGGGGCTGGTAAAAGCGGAAACCTGGAATAATCCCGTCATGGCATTCCTCTTCGATACCTACAAGGCTATTCCCATTGACAGGCACGGTTCCTACCAGGAGGCCTTTCGCAGGGTGCGGGAAGCTATAGACGAGGGATTCTTTGTCTGCATAGCCCCCGAGGGGACACGGAGCAGAAACGGCGTCCTCGGCAGAGGCAAGGCCGGCGTCATACAGCTTGCGCTTTACACCGGTTCGCCGGTGCTGCCGGTGGTTCACTACGGAGGCGAACACATCTGGGACAACATCCGCCATTTCAAACGTACCCCCTTTCGCTTTCGCGTCGGCCGGCCCTTCAGAATAAAATTCAGCGGCAGGCCCGGCAGGATTGTCAGGGAGGAAATGCTTGGGGAAGTTATGGGACAGATGGCGCGCCTGCTGCCTGTCGAGATGCGGGGCGTATACGCCGGGCAGGCGGAACGTGAAAGCCGGTACCTGGAATTTATTTGATGGCGATTCATGTTTTCGATGTTGATTACACGATTATAAAAAAGCCAAGCTCCTGGTATTTTCTACTGGAGGCCCTCGGCAAAAAGGCAATCGGCATCGGGAATATCATCCGGCTTCCCTTTGAATGGCTCCGCTACAAAGCAGGCCTTCCCAATCAGGATTTTATTGAAGAGGCCGTAAAGCGCCTCGCCGGCATTGAAAAATCCGCTCTGGAACAATTGGCGGCGGCCTGTTTTGAACGGAGAGTCAGGCGCAATATCTATCGGGAAGCGGCGGAGCTTGTCGAAAAAATCAGGAACAGGGGCGAGGAAGTATTTTTTGCCACCTCCTCAATCAGCATAATAATAGAACCCCTGGAAAAATTTTTCGGAGCCGGCGAATCCATAGCCAGCGTTCTCGAGTTCAGCGAAGGAAAAACAACCGGCAGACTCCGGGGCGCCGGTTGTTTCGGCGGCAAAAAGAAAGCCGCGGTTGAGGCCCGGCTTGCGCGTCATTCGATTAAACCGGAAAACGTTTACTTTTACTCGGACTCCTGTACGGATCTTCCCCTTCTGGAATTCTGCGGACATCCGGTGGCGGTTAACCCGGATCGTTTCCTTGCCCGGGAAGCGAAAAAACACGGCTGGGAAATTCTGCGCTTCAGGGAAACCCTGGGCGACGCGCCGGGGACAGGCTGAAATCCGCCGCGACCCTGCCGAAAGGGCTTGTAAATTTTTCATTTATATCCTACAATTTAGCTAGGAAATAGACTTGTCCGGAAACTTCAGTTTTTGAACAACAAGTGCCTGAAAAAGGATTGCGGGCTGATCTTTGTCAGCGGATAACCAGCCAGGTTATCGAACAGGTCCAATATCAGAATCGGCGGCCCCTGTTTTCCGGATCGGGGGCGGACCGGGAGGAAACATGAGACAGGGTACCCTGTTGATACACAATGGCCACGAAACGGATCCGGCGAGCGGCGCCCTGGGGGTACCCGTCCTCCAGACCTCGACCTTTGATCAGGGGCCGTATTTCAGCGGGGGGCCGGACGCGAAGGCGCCGGAATTCGACTATGCCCGCTCCGGAAATCCCACGCGCAAAGCCCTTGAGGAGATTATCGCGGCGCTTGAGGGGGGGGCGGCGGGCTGCGCCTTCGGGAGCGGCATCGCGGCCATCTCTTCGGCGCTGGGGATTTTTTCGGCCGGGGATCACGTCATCGCCGCCGAGGATATCTACGGGGGCAGCTACCGTATTCTCAACACCTTTTACAAACGCTGGGGCCTTCAGCACACGGCGATAGACAGCTCCAGGCCGGAAGAGATACGGCGGGCGATCAGGCCCGACACAAAGGCGATCTTCCTTGAAAGCCCTTCCAATCCCCTGCTCAAGATAACCGACCTCAAAACCTGCATCGGCATAGCGAAGGAAGCGGGGCTTGTTTCCATCATCGACAATACCTTTATGACCCCGTACCTGCAGCGCCCCATTGAACTGGGCGCGGACATCGTGCTCCATTCGGCCACCAAATTTCTGGGCGGTCACAGCGACGTTATATCGGGGCTTGCGGTATGCGCGACGCGGGAACTGGGAAAGCGGCTCTACGCGGTGCAGAACGGTTTCGGCGCGGTGCCGGGGCCCTGGGACGTATGGCTCGTGATCCGCGGCATCAAGACCCTGCGGGTGAGGCTTGAGGCCCAGGAGAGGACGGCGCGTTTCCTGTGCGGACGCCTGCGGGAACACCCCGCGGTGGCGGCGGTTTACTACCCCGGCCTCGAGGATCATCCGGGGAAGGAAATACACGACGCGCAGGCCTCCGGCGCGGGGGCGGTTTTTTCCTTCAAAACGAAAACCGCGGAACAGGCCCTCCGCTTCCTCGGCAGGGTAAAGCTCGCCGCCGCCGCGGTGAGCCTCGGCGGCGTGGAAACCATCGCGTCCTACCCGGTAAGGATGAGCCACGCCTCAATTCCCCCCGCGGAACGGGAGCGGCTCGGTATCAGCGATACCCTCGTCAGAATCTCGACGGGACTTGAAGATCCCGAAGATCTTCTTGAGGATTTTGAACATGCCCTTGGAGAAACCAATGTACATCCTGCGAATGCCGGGAATTACCGGTTATAAAGGTCTGTGACGCATATGAACGAAGTGAATAAAAACGACCGCGCGTGTAAAGGCGCCGCGGGTACGGACACTCCCGCGGCGGGTAATCTTTCCGCGGCGGATGCTGAAGGCCGCCGGGGCGGCGGGCTTTCCCCGGAAAGTATCCTCGTCCACGGGGCTACCCCCTTTGACCCGGTAACCGGGGCAATCAGCGTGCCCATTTACCAGAGCGCGACTTTCCGCCACCCCGGACTCGGCGAAAGCACGGGCTTTGATTACAGCCGGGGGGTTAACCCCACGCGGAGCGAACTTGAAAAAACCCTGGCCCTTGCTGAACACGGGAAATACGGCCTTGCCTTTGCCACGGGAATGGGGGCAATCTCCGCGCTGATAAAACTTTTCAGGCCGGGGGATCACATCATCGTCTCGGAGGATCTCTACGGCGGCACCTACCGGCTTTTCAGCGAATTCTACAGCCGCTACGGCTATTCCTTTTCCTGGATCGACACCAGCGATTTCAGCCTGATCGAAAGGA
>JAISND010000261.1 GCA_031276615.1 Treponema sp.
AAGGATGTATGCCCCATCATCATACTTAAGGGGGAAAATTTCCCCCTGGAAGAAACTTCCAAGGCTTTTTTCCTTGGGGTCAGCGGACTGGTACAGGAGGATCTGGGCAATCCGGCAGAAATGGACCGGCTGCAAAAAATCCTCAGCCGCTATATTCCGGTCGAAGAAAAGCGAAAATCCAGCCGCATCCATGTTGAACCTTGGCACCGCATCGGCCTTCTGATAAACAGCCCGAAGAATAAAGTAATTATTACCGGAGAAGTAAAATCCATATCCCCCGCGGGCCTTTCGTTCCTGCCGTCCGGTTCATCCGTGATGAAGGATATAGCGCTTAACGACGAGGTGAATGAATGCAGCCTCCGCGCGGGGGAAGAAATTCTTTCGCCGGCCTGCAGGCTGGTACGCACCGGCAGAATCGTTTCCTTTGAATTTGTTTCCTTTCCTCCAGGAGAACAAAAAAAACTGGAGCAGTACCTTGAGGAGATTCCCCTGATGGAACTTAAAAGGACAGGCAATAAAGGCTGATGAAAACATGCGGCTATCCGGCATGCCAGTGTACCCGGAAGAGCGGCAGCCAGACCCTTCCATCCTGACCGCGGCTTCCCCAAGTTTCGCATCACGGCGTCCGTACCGCGGAAAGCAGAAATTTTACCGATACGGACAGGGCCCTGGAATACGCGCGGAAACATTTCGGCAAAAACGCGGACACGAAAAATCCTTTGCGGGAAAAAGCCTACAGGGCAATGGGCGCCGTCAGCTTCAAGGGCATGGATTTCAGGCGGAATATCGGGAAGGAAGGCCTTTCCGCCGAAGGAGCCGGCGGCCGTTTCGCGCCGGGCAGGCACGAAAGGCTACGCCACTTCGCCTTTTCGCTTTTCGTATACCGAAACACCGATCATCACAAGCAGCGCAAACATATGCGGAATGGCAAGGATAAAGTCGGCGGGAATATCAAAAATGCCCTGGGCGTAATTTGAAAAGGCATCGGCGAAGCCGAAAACCAGCGCGGCGGCGAGCAGCCCCTGGGGACGGCGTCCGCCGAGGAAGATTATCACCAGGGCTGTCCAGCCCTTGCCCGCGGACATGCCGGGAACAAAGGCGCCGAGGTTGAGGCTGAGAAAGGAACCGCCGATTCCGCAGCAGAAGCCCGAGATCAGGAAAGCGGTGAAACGGTAGGTGTCCGGCCTGATCCCCAGCGAGGCAAGGGCCGCCGAATATTTGCCGCAGGCGCGCAGGCGGTAGCCGAAAGGGGTACGGTACAGCACAAGCCAGGCGGTGAAAAGGAAAAACCAGCCTGCGTACACATAGACACTGTGGCCGGAAAAAAGATCGCCCAGAACCGGCATGTCTCCGATAAAGGGAATTTCCACGGGCGGCAGGCCCACGCCGTCCCGAAGCGCCGCCACTCCGCGGGTGCCAAAAAAGCGGTGCGACAAAACAACCGTCGTTCCCGAAGCGAAGAGGTTTGCCGCGAGACCGGTGATAAAAACATTTGAACGGAGCTTTAAAGTCGTAAAGGCAAGCAAAAACGCGAGGGCCAGGGAAGCGGCGGCAGCCGCGGCAAGCCCCGCGGCCACGCTCCCCGTATAGTAAACGGCGGCAAGCGCGGCAAAGGCGCCTGAAAGCAGCATGCCCTCAAGGGCGATGTTAAGCATGCCGGACAATTCGGTAAAAAGCCCGCCTGTGGCTGCCCAGAGCAGCGGCGTCATAATGGTAACGGCGCTGTGCAATACGGGAAAACGGCTCACTGTTTCACTCTCCCGTTCACAAACTTCTTTCCGAAAAAATTACCTATGCTCAGGCTGGTCACAAGGAAAAAAATAACCGACTGTACAATGGACACGACCTCAAAGGTCAGGTCCGAATTCTGCATGGCGATCCGCGCGCCCTGTCCAATCCAGGAAAAGAAGAGCGCCGCGGGAACCACCGCCGGCGGATAAAAGCGGGCGATGAGCGCCGCGGCAAGGCCGTTCCAGCCAAGCCCGGCGGAAAATTCTTTTACCGTTCCGTAGTAGACGCCAAACACCGCAAGGCCGCCGGCCAGGCCGTACAGGGCGCCGCTTAGAAACATGGCAAGGACAGTGTTCAGCCTGACGTTGATCCCTCCGTAGCGGGCGAAGGTTTCACTGGCGCCCGCCATGCGAATCTCGTAGCCGGGTTTTGTCCGGTCAAGGAAAAACTGCGTCAGCGCGGCCGCCGCAAGGGCAGCAAAAAGCGCCGCGCTGAGATTTGAGGGCGGCAGTATCAGCGGAAGCCGCAGGGACTCCGCGATTTTTTTTGTCGACTGGAGACTGGTTTCGGGATCGAGGAAGGGGCCGTTTACCAGATAGTTGACGATGAGCGTCAAAATATTGGAAACAAGAAAAGTGGTGATAAGTTCGCTGGTGTTCCACCGGGCCTTGCAGAGACCGGAAAAACCCGCGGCGATTCCGGCAAGGCAGGCGCCGGCCAGAAGCGCAAGAACGCCGCCGAAGATTCCCAGCGGCGCGAGAACAAGGGCGCAGACGGTGGCGGTAAAAGCACCGGCATATATCTGCCCCTCCCCGCCCAGATTGAAATGGCCGCCCCTCATGGCGACTGAAACTCCAAGCCCGCCGAAGATCAGGGGAACGGCGCCGTTCAGCATATTGCCGAAGTTGTAGAGGCTGCGGAAGGGACCGAGGAAAAAGAAACGCAGGGCCCTGCCCGGTGTTTTGCTGAGAAGGAGGGCCAGACCAACCAAGACCAGAAGGGTGATGAGCGGAATGAACAGGATTCCTCCCCATGCCCCCGAACGGAGCGCGCCCGCGAGGCTGTCCGGCAGACGCGCCTTCGGAGGCCCGCCGGCAGAATCAGGGGAATCTTCGGGGCTGCGGCGATCCGGAAGGCCGAAGAAAAGGCGGCGGATTTTTTTGCGGAACCGCGTCAGAAACAGCGCGCGTCCGGCTTTCACGTTTTCAATCCCGTCATACAGGCGCCGATTGCTTCTTTAATTGACCGCGTGTCCGAAGCCCCCGAAATCCGGAATTCGCCGGCGGCCCTGCCCCGGTACAGCACGATGACGCGATCCGCCAGCGCAAGAATTTCATCCAGATTGGTGGAGATGAGGATCACCGCCGCGCCCCTTTCGCGGAGGGCCGCGATTCTACCGTGTACAAAGGCGGCCGCCGCGACATCAAGGCCCCGCGTCGGCTCGGAAAAAACAATATAATCCCGAAACTGTTCAATCTCACGGGCAAGGATTAGTTTCTGGATATTTCCGCCCGAAAGTATGCCCGCGGGATCGGAACCTTTCCCGGCAATGCGGTAGCGCCGTATCAACTCCCCGGAAAAATCACGCGCCCTTTTCCGGTTAAAAATTCCGCGCCGGAAAAATTCCCCGCGCCGGTCTATTATCATGTTCTCGTCCACCCTCGCCGACAGGGCGCTTCCCACATTGAGCCGGTCGGCGGGCACGAAGGCCAGGCCCCGATTGCGCAGGCGGCGTATATTGAGCCGGGAAATATCTTCCCCGCGGTGAAGTATCCGCCCGGAAGCGGGATGAATAAACCCGCCCAGCACCGCCTCCAGCACGCCCAGGCCGTTGCCCCCGACGCCGGCAAAGCCGAGTATTTCACCGGACCCCGCGGCAAAGGCAAGTTTTTCAAGAAGCGGCCGCTCCTGGCCGCGGCGCAGCACCGTCAGGTCCTCAAAGGCAAGCACCGGCCCTCCGGCGGCCGCTGCCGGTACAGCCCCCGTCGCCGGGCCTGTACCCGCGGATACGCCGGCAGGCGGGACAGCGCCGACCATCATCCGCGAGACCTCGCGTTCGTCAATTTCCGGGGCGCCGCGGACTCCGGCCAGTTTTCCCTTTCGCAGCACCGCCACCCTGTCCGCTATAAGTTTTATCTCTTTAAGCTTGTGGGTGATGAGAACAAGCGACTTGCCGTTATGGGCAAGGGTTTTGAGGGTATTGAAAAACGAATCTGTTTCCCGCTCGGTAAGTACCGAGGTCGGTTCGTCAAAGATGAGGATATCCGCGTTCCTGCAGAGCATGCGGCAGATCTCAACCTGCTGCATTTCGCCGACGCTGAGGCTTTTTACCGGCCGGCCGGCTTCGATTGAAAAATGATGGGCGCGGATAAGCTGTGCGGCGGCAGCTTCGGCTTTCACCCTGTCATAAAAAAAGAATCCCCTGCGCGGTTCAATCCCCATCATCATGTTTTCCGCGACCGTATATTCGGGAAAGAGCATAAAATTCTGATGAACCATGCCGATACCCAGCCTGCGGGCGGTGAGGGGCGAGTCGATAATCACCCGTTTCCCGCGGATAAAAATTTCGCCCGCGCTGGGCATCTCAAGGCCGCAGAGTATTTTCATAAGGGTTGTTTTTCCCGCGCCGTTTTCACCGGCAATGCAGAGAATCTCCCCCCTTCCGAGATCAAGGCTGATATTGTCGTTGGCCATGCTCTTGCGTCCGGGATACACCTTGCTGATGCCCCGCAGTTCTATTGCTTTTACCGGCCCCGCCGCGTTTCCGGGAATCGCGCGGGCGGGTCCGCCGGCGTCAGCCGTTTCAGGGGCGGCCATTTTTCACAGGGGCGGAATCGCGTAATCAACGCGGCCGGCGCGGATGTCCTTCATGAAGGAATCAAACTTTTCCCGTACCGGCGCGGGAACGTGGTCGTAATACCCGGGATCATCGGCAATAAAGCCGAGGTATCCTTCCTTTACGCCGATGGTAACGCATGTTCCGTACCGTATCTTTCCGGCAAGAACGTCGGAAAGGATTTCTTCGGTCAGTTTTTTCTGTTCCATAATTCCACAGCCGACGATGACTCCGGGGGCCAGACCGTATTCGTTGGTGTTATGGAACACCACATAAGCGCCGCGATCCTGCGCGGTCCGGATTACCCCCTGCGCCGCGCCGCCGGCAATAACGGCGAACACGTCAACGCCCGAGTCGATCATGCTTGAGGCAAGCTCGGCGGCCTTGTTTGCGTCGTACCAGTTGCCGATTACCCGAAAATCCAGGCTGATCTGCGAGTCGGCGCGGCGGGCGCCTTCGAGAAAGCCCGGCACGATGTGCCTGCTCAGAAGGGGATATTCCTGGGCGGCTATAAAACCAATCCGCTTTGAGGCGTTGCCGCCGCTCATGTCACTTGTCGTTATCAATCCCGCCAGGTAACCGAGGTAGAGGGACTGTTCGTACTGGTTGTAGAGATAGGTGCCTATCCGGGGGTTCCCTTCGTATTTGGCGTCGGTAATGATGAATTTCTGATCGGGGAATTTTTCCCCCACGCCGGCGCATATCTCCGGCAGGGACGGATTGGAGCCGAGCACCAGATCGTATTCGCCGCTTGCGACTAACGATGTCAGCTGCTCCTCCCATTCGGCCTGGTTGAAGCCGGCCTCGTATATTTTTACCCGCACCCCGTTGTGTTCCGCCGCAAAGGATTCGGCGCCGGCGGCCAGGAGTTCGTAGGGGGGGCTGCCCGCCACAACGCCGGTTATGTAGACCAGCACCGAAAGGTCCCCGGACTTTGCCTTCCCCGTGTCCTTCGCGCCAATGGCGAAAAGCGGACAGTTTAAAAAGAGGATAAAAAGGATGATAAGGCCGCGCTTCATTTCCCGCTCCCTGAAAAAACAGGCATGACATGCCTCCATTTGATTGTATGCGAAGGGTAACACCCTGCAAACTGATTTTCCTGGCATAAAAAAACCCCGGAGATTCCAGGGTTTGGGATTCGAACGGCAACAGCCCCAAAGGGGCGGCGCGATTTTCTTCCATCCGGACTGTACCGTCGGCACCGGAATTTCACCGGTTCAATGCCGGCCAGGGAAAACCCCGGCACGGATTAGCGGGCTATACCGCCGGTAGGGAATCACCCGCTGCGCGGGATCACCCGACCCTGAAAATCTATGCTTTAAGTATACGCGGCCGCGGGCAGCAGGTCAAGTCCCCGCGTTGCCTCATCGAAAATGTAACCCAAAAGTACCCATGCCTCATTTTGAAAATGTAACCCAAATCAGGGCAGACTATCCGACAGCAACCGCTACCGGAGGTCAAAATGGAGTTATC
>JAISND010000203.1 GCA_031276615.1 Treponema sp.
AATCCTTCGTAATCAACATCACCGGATTCCCGCATGGGTGTGACAAGCGCCGTAAAGGCGCCGCGCAACTGCAACATGGCTAACTCCGCTTGCGTACAAACTGGTTCCCGTTATGTAGAGTTTGTCCGTAATGCAGGCGCATTATGGACAGACACTTTTTTGAACCCCGCCTCATCGTACAATAGATTATAAAAAAATGATATACGGGAAGGAAAAAACACGGCCCGCTCACACGCCCAGTATTTCGCCCAGCATCTCGTCAAGGGTAAAAACGCCCCGCCGCGGGCCCTTTGTGCCGGGATCGATCAGCCAGAGGGCGGCGCGGATCGCCCCGGAGGCAAAACCCTCCCTGTTGCGCGCCCGGTGGGTAATCTCGATGGTGTCCGCCGGAGAATCGAGGATCAGGGTATGCGTGCCGGGGGCGGCGCCGATCCGCAGGCTGGGGTAGTGAAGCTCGTCCGCGGCAGGCTGCCGTTCAAGGATGTCCCAGACGGCCCGCTTCTTTCGCCCTGTGCGCGAAAGGACACCTTCAACAAGCGTTTTGGCCGTGCCGGAGGGGCTGTCCATTTTTTTGTTGTGGTGAAGCTCGTAACCCCCGATGTCGTATTCGGGAAAGGAATCGGCAAGCCGGGAGGCGTACCAGGCAATCCGGTAAAAGACATTCACCCCAAGCGAAAAATTCGAAGACCAGACAAGGGAAGTTCCCGCCGCCTCCACGGCCTCTTTGACCACGGTCATTTTGTCATACCAGCCGGTAGTGCCGACCACGAGGGGTATCTTGCGTTTAACCAGGGCCATGATATTCGCCACGGCCGTGCCGGGCCGGGTGAATTCGACGGCGGCATCCGCCTCGTTCAAATTTTCCGCTTCTTCGACGGTTTTGAAGGCGCGGGAACCCGCGGGCGCGGCGGAATCCGGAAGCAGGGGATCCACGACGGTGACGATCCTGTGGCCCTCCTCACGGGCCGTCCTCTCGATCATTTTTCCCATCCTGCCGTAACCGATAATCGCGATGTTCATGACGATTCCTTTCGCGGCAGGCCCTGGCGCGCCTTTGCCGCGGCGGGAGGCGCTTTTTTTCCCGCGGGCGCGGCGGCGGGTTTTTTTTCTCTGATGTCGAGGGAGCTGAAAAAATCAAGATGCAGTGCCCTGACGACTTCCGCCGCCTCGACATCATCCACGATAAAACTGATGTTCACCTTGCTTGCCCCCTGGGAAACCATCTGCACCGGCACGCCGATGATCTGGCAGGTTCTGAAGGCCCGGGCAAGAATTTCCGAAGAACGCCGCACGTTGCCGATGATGGTGACAATGGCCCTGCCGGTTCTGATCTCCACGCTGGCGATCCGGGAAAGGTCCTTCTTCAGTTCGGTAAGATCGTGGGCCGCGTCCAGGGTGAGGGATACCGACACTTCGCTGGTTGCCACCATGTCCACCGAAAGGCTGCGCCGGGCAAAGGCGGAGAACACTTCCGCAAGGAAGCCGTACTGCCCCAGCATGCGGGTGGAGACAATGTCCACCAGGGTAACGTTGCGGCGCGAGGTAATGGTCCGTACCGGGGCCTTCTTTTCAAGGGAAGGGATGATCCTCGTGCCCGGCGCTTCGGGGTTGTAGGAGTTTTTTACCAGTACCGGCGTCCCGGTTTTCATGCAGGGCTGCATGGCGCGGGGGTGCAGCACCTGGGCGCCGAAGTAGGCCATTTCGGAGGCTTCGTCGTAGGTGACCGTTTCGACGGGCCTGGCGTCCTTCACTATCCGCGGATCGGCGGTGAGTATGCCGTCCACATCCTTCCAGACCTGCGCTTCATCCGCCCCGCAGGAAGCGGCGATCATCGTGGCGGAAAGGTCGGAACCGCCGCGCCCGAGGGTGGTGATGTTGCTGTTTACATCCCGCGCGATAAAACCGGTTACCACTGGCACCAGTCCGGCTTCCGTGAGGGGAATGATTTTTTCCGGAATAAGGTTCCAGCTCTCCCTGATAAGTTCCGCGGACTGGTAGCCGGAATCGGAAACAAAGCCTACCTGCCAGGAATCAAAGGCTTCGGCCTTTATGCGGACGGAATTTAACCAAGCCGCGACGATGCGCACGGAAAGCCGTTCCCCAAAGGAAACAAGGTAATCCGTTGTCCGGGGCGTCAGCTCCCGTATCAGGGAGATGCCCACGAGGAGGCTCCGCAGTTCTTCCAGAAGGGGGTTGATGTTCTTCCGGGCCGCGGCCGAAAATTTCAGGGCCTTCATGGTCGTGTGGTGGAGTTTTTCGATCCGTCCTATCGAAACGATTCCCTTCCGGTAGGCGTCGTTTCCGGCTTCAAGGAGATGATCCGTGGTATCCCCCATCGCGGAGAGTACCAGAACCGGTTTCCGTTCCAGCCGGGATCTTACGATGTCGGCCACATGACGAATCCGTTCCGCGTTTGCCACGGAACTTCCCCCGAACTTCATTACAATCATCGCACACTCCGGGGAGGATTGTATCAGATAAGGGGGGCTTATAAAAGGGGAATTTTTGGGCGCCGGGGGCCACGGCGCTTCGGGCCTGCTTTCAGCTCCCCGGTGTTTTCAAATTCTTCGCTTCCATTTTTCGTTTGTACCTGTCGGCCCTGAAAAGATTGTATCCCTCCTGCTTCTTGTGCGCGTTGTAACGCGTCCCCGCGGAGGTGATAAAGGTGGTGATGTTGTTATAGACCCACATCCGCGTTATCACCCCGTCCATGAAATAATCCCCCACCTTGAGGGGCTTTATCTTCTCTTCCGGTACCTTCCTCTCCAGTAACATGTTTCCTCCCCGTCCTCATTGTATCTTCACCCGTCCGCCAAGGGTCAGCGAAAGACCCGGCATGTAGTAGCCCGCAAAGGATTCGTAGTGCGCGTTCAGGATGTTCCTCAATGAACCGAAAACCGTAAACCGTTTCCCGATGTCCTG
>JAISND010000215.1 GCA_031276615.1 Treponema sp.
ATTTATCCAGTATCAGCTCAAAGGCAATCCGGTAACCGGCTTTGAGGCTTTCCATGTCCACCCACTCTTCGTAGGTATGGGCGCCTTTGCCCTGGTACAAACCCAGGGTCATTGCGGGAATCCCCTGCGAAAGGGGGATGTTCGCGTCGGTGGAGCCGGATTTGAGGGCGGCGTCAAGGCCGGTATGGCGCTTTATCGCGTCCAGTCCCCGTTTAAGCAGGGCCTGGTGTTTCTCCGGATCAATATCACCCGAACAGGGACGTTCCCCGGCAAGGGCGGTTTCAACGGCAAGGCCCTTGGCCCGGTAAGCGGCGACCACCGCGTCAAAATGTTTTTCCATGAACAGCAGATCTTCCCGGCTGTCGGAACGGAACTCGTAGAGCATCTCCGCGCTCTGGGCTATGGTGTTTACCGAAGTGCCCCCCTGAATGGTTCCCACATTGTAGGTGGTCCTGCCTGTTTCGGGAACTTTAAGGGAATAGAACACGCCGATCATGGAGGCAAGATACGCGATGGCGTTTCTGTTTCCAAAATCCATGAAGGAATGTCCCCCTTCGGTGAGCACCTTTACGCGGTAACGCCGCGAGCCTGCCGCCTTGTAATAAATCTCGTCAAAGGTTCCGTCAAAGGAAACGAATTCGTCGATCCGTTCCCCGTAATCCCGGCAGATTTGCCGCGATCCCCGAAGGTTTCCAAGACCTTCCTCGCCGGAATTGGCAACGAGGAGTAGGCCCTTCCCGTCACGGGGTTTGATTTTTTTCCGCGCCAGGTACTTTGCGGCAAGGAGCAGCGCGGCAAGGTTCGCCGTATCATCCCCGATGCCGGGGGCCATAATTTTCCCGCCTTCGATTCTGACCGGCAGCTCCTCCGTATCGGGAAAGACCACGTCCGTATGCGCCATAAACACATCCAGGCGCCCGCCCCCGGCGCAGGAAAGAGGATAGATCACGTTGCAGGCTTCGTCGATAAAAACCCCTTCGGCGCCCTGGGCGGCAAGCCAGTCCCTGACAAAGGCAGCCCGTTTTTCCTCGTGGTTCGAGGGAGCCGGTATCTTCGCCAGTGTTTCAAGGAGCTTCAGGGCTTCCCCCTCATGTTCTCTGATAAACCCTTCGGCGGAATCGTCAAACTTCATGGAGCCTCCCCTTTTTCGTCAATCGCCCATTTCAGATAGGGATCGTTCATATTGTACAGGTGACACGCGACGGTATGTTCGGGATTGTCGTCCCTTTCGGATTTCAGCACCGGCTTCAGCCTGGAACAGAAGGGCATGGCCCTGGGACAGCGGGTGTGGAACACGCAGCCCGGAGGCGGATTGAGAGGCGAAGGAGGATCACCGGAGAGGGTGATTTTTTCTTTCCGCAGATGGGGGTCCGGTTCGGGCACCGCCGAGAGCAGGGCCTGGGTATAGGGATGCAGCGTATGGTTAAAAAGCTCTTCGGTGGGAGCGGTTTCCACCAGACGCCCCAGGTACATTACCCCGATGCGGCCGGAAATATATTTGACCACGCTGATGTCATGCGCAATAAAAAGGTAGGTCAAACCGAACTGCCCCTGCAGATCCAGGAGCAGGTTGATGATCTGGGACTGGATGGAAACGTCCAGGGCCGAAACAGGTTCGTCGCAGATGATGAGTTTTGGGTTGAGGATCAGCGCCCGCGCGAGGCCGATGCGCTGGCGCTGGCCGCCGGAGAATTCATGGGGGTAACGGTAAAAATGTTCGGTACGCAGTCCCACCTTGTCCATAATCTCCATGGCAAGGGCGATGCGCTCGTAGTTGTTGCGTCCGATTTTGTGAATGGTCAGCACCTCAAGGAGCATGTCCCCCACCCGAATCCGGGGATTGAGGGACGTGTAGGGGTCCTGAAACACCATCTGCATATCCCGGCGGAAAGGCTGAAGTTCCTTCCCGTTAAGGGCGGTAATATCCTGCCTGTTGAAAATCACCGTTCCCGAAGTGGGATCCTGCAGCCGGATGAGGGAACGCCCCAGGGTGCTTTTGCCGCAGCCGGTCTCCCCCACAAGGCCGTAGGTTTCGCCCCTGTAGAGGGTCAGGGTTACTCCGTCTACCGCCTTCACCTGGTTGACGACTCTGCCCAGGGCGTTTCTCAGGGGGAAATATTTGGTAATGTCGCCGGCCAGGAGCAGGGCCTCTTTCGCCTCACGCCCGCCGGATTCCCGCCCGGCCTCGCCGCTGTCAGCTTTCCGCGCCTCTTCGCCCATGTCAGGCCCCTTCCCCTTCGGCCGCTTTCCGGCAGCGGACCCGGTGCTGTTCCGAGAACCGCTCCAGCTCCTGGACTTCCTTAAAACAGGAATCCCCGGCAAGGGGACAGCGGCCGGCAAAGCGGCAGCCCGGAGGAATCTGATCCAGAAGGGGCACGGTTCCGGGGATCATATAGAGCCGTTCCGCGGAGGAACCGTGGATATGGGGAATGGATTTCAAAAGCCCCCGGGTATAGGGATGCCGGGGATTGTCAAAAAGTTCGTCTACCGGAGCTTCTTCCACCACCTGGCCCAGATACATCACCACCACCCGCCGGCAGGCCTCCGCCACCACCGCAAGATCGTGGGTAATGAGAATCACCCCCATGTTGAAACGGCGGTTAAGATCGATGATAAGATCCATTATCTGCGCCTGGATGGTCACGTCCAGCGCGGTGGTGGGTTCGTCGGCAATGAGAAGCTGGGGTTCGCAGGCCAGGGCTATGGCGATCATCACGCGCTGGCGCATGCCGCCGGAAAGCTCGTGGGGAAACTGGCTTATCCGCCTGGAGGGATCGGGAATCCCCACCAGGCGCAGCATCTCCACCGCCCGGTTCCGGAGTTCCTTTCCCCTGATGTTTTTGTGTATCCTGAGGGTCTCGGCGATCTGATCCCCCACGGTGAATACCGGGTTCAGGGCGCTCAGGGCGTCCTGAAACACCATCGCGATATGCTGGCCCCGGTACTGCCGCATCCGGCCGGGAGGAATCCTGAGGATATCCTCGCCCTTGAAAAGAATCTGCCCCGAATAAAAGGCCTGGTGCTTTTCGTCGTACAGGCGGAGAATGGATTGGGATGTGACGCTCTTGCCGCAGCCCGACTCCCCCACCACCCCGAGAATCTCCCCGTGGTTCACCGTAAAGGAAACCCCCTCCACGGCCTTAAAGACGCCGCGTTCCGTGTAAAAACCCGTACTGAGATCCCGCACTTCCAGCAGGGGAGCCTTCACCATTGCCTTTCCCCTCCCTCAACTGCTCAGGGGATCCAGAAGATCCCTCATGCCGTCGCCGAAAAGATTAAGCCCCAGCACCGTAAGGGCCGTTATGATTCCGGGGAAAAAGATCATCCACTGGGCGTTGTAAATTACCCCCCGGCCCTCGCTTAAAATACTTCCCCAGCTCGGCTGGGGAGGGGGCACGCCCGCGCCAAGGTAGCTCAGGGCCGCTTCGGTGATGATGGCCGAGGCGAACACAAAGGTCATCTGCACAATCATGGGGGAAATGATGTTAGGCGCAATATGCCTGAAAAGTATCCGCCGGGGCCGCGCGCCCAGCCCCCTCATGGCTTCGATGTAGGTCTGCTCCTTTACCACCAGCGCGGCGGAACGGGCAAGGCGCCCCATGTTCGGCGTGTTCACAATCGCAAGGCTGATGATAACGTTCTTGATGTCCGCCCCGAGGACGGTCATCAGCGCAATCGCCATCAGGATGGAGGGAATTGATTTCAGCCCGTCGCAGAGGCGCATCAGAATCACGTCAAGCCGCCGGCTGGATACGGCGTAGAGGCCGATAAGCATGCCCAGGGCGCCGGAGATGATCCCCACGGAGAAGCCCACGATCATGGATATCCGGGCGCCGTATATGACCCGGGTAAAGACATCCCTTCCCAGGGTGTCGGTGCCGAACCAGTGTTCCACGGACGGCGGCTTCAGCCGGTTTGAAACATCCACCGCGAAGGGAGAAGTATTCAGCGCGGGGGGGCCCGCAAGGGCGACAAGCAGCACGCCGGCAACGATGAAAAGCCCCGCAACCGACTGCCGGTTACGGAGGAATTTTCTGATCTTCAGATTCCGCTGTTCCCGTTCCAGCTTTCTTCCCATCTTCCGTATCGCGTCATAATCCACGACAGATTCCGCAGCCATAATTCTCCCGCTATCCTGTTATGCGTCAGCGGACAGCCTGACCCGGGGGTCAGCCAGTCCGTAGAGCAGATCCACAATTAAACTTATCACCACGTTGATAAGGGCGATAAGCAGCACCACGCCCTGGACAACCTGGAAATCCCGTTTTCCGATTGAACTGACAACCAGGGCGCCGATTCCCGGAACCCCGAACATCGATTCCACCACCGTCGCCCCGGAAAGGGCGCCGATAAAACTCTGCCCCAGGGTGGTAAGAACCGGCACCAGCGCGTTTCTGAGGGCGTGCTTGCCGACAAGGGAAAATTCCCCTACCCCCTTGGCCTTTGCCATGCGCACGTAATCGCTGGACAGGGTTTCAAGAAGGGAAGCCCTGGTCATGCGCATAAGCAGCGCCGCGTACATAAATCCCAGCGCGACCGCCGGCAGGGTCAGGGAACGGATGTGGGCGCCGAAACCCGCGGAAAGGGGCTTGTAGCCCGCTACCGGAAACCAGCGGAGCTTTACCGCGAAGGTGACAAGAAGAAAAAGCCCCAGGAGAAAACTGGGAAGCGATATTCCCAGAAGGGCCAGCACCGACACCCCCTGATCGGCGGGGGTACCCTTCTTCCGGGCCGCCAGCATCCCCAAAGGCAGGGCCGCGATACAGGCGATACACATGGAATAGACGGACAGCGAAAGGGTAGGCCCCAGGTGGCTCGAGATCATCCGGGCAACCGGCGTGTTCCGGGAAACCGAAATGCCAAAATCGCCCCGGAACATGTTGATGATCCAGTTGAAGTAGCGCGGCACCGGAGGAATGTCAAGCCCCAGGCGTTCACGCAGCGCCGCGATGTCCTCCGCCGTGGCGTTGTCGCCCAGGAGCAGCGCCGCGGGATCGCCGGGAATAAAATAGGTAAGGCTGAAAATCACCACCGAGACGATAAGAAGCACCGGAAGAACGGAAAGCAGCCTTTGAACGATGTATTTTTTCATGCCTGCAGCTCCGCCAGCGCCGCGGGCCGGGCTTCGGGGGGAACCGGAAAATAGGTCCGTCCCTTCATGGTTTCCGCGAATTCTTCGCGGGCGGCCGCAGCCAGTTCCGGCCGGGTCAGGAGTTTGCACGCGCTCAGGGCAAGAACCTTGGCCGACCAGAGCATCGCGGCCCTGGCGACCTTCCCCTTCCCCTGGGCCGTCGCCTGCCAGGAATGGCCGGGGGTTCCCGGCGCCCAGGCGGCGGCGTAGAACTGGGCCACCGGGCACATCCAGCTTGCATCGCCCACATCGGTGGAACCCCGGATCAGGGTGTCGTCCCGGTCTCTATCCCAGGGTACGATAAAATTCCAGAACCTGTCCTTCAGGCGCTGCTTCAGAAAAGCCCTGCCCTCCCGTGAAGCCTCCCGGCCCGCCGCGGTCCGGAGGGCCTCTTCGGGACTTTTGGGGCAGGTGGCGGAGAACTTTTCCAGGTATTCCCGATCCTCCCGCGAATATTCGGGAAGGGGCACTTCGCGGAAAGAATCGTAGAGAAGGCCCTCAAGGACGCGGCTGGAAATAAAGTTCGCGCAGGATTTGATAATCCGGTGTTCCACGGTGGTTTCGGTCATCAGGGCCGCGCCCTCCGCGATTTTTACCACCCTGCCCGAAAGCTCCCGTACCTGGGAGCTTTCGGGGCAGCGGATCATGTACACCACGTCGGCGGAGGCCTGGACGACATTGGGAGAAGTCCCGCCGGTGTTTGTCACCGCGTAGTGAATCCGGGCGTCGTCGATCATGTGTTCCCGGAGGTAGTTGGCGCCCACGTTCATCAGCTCCACCGCGTCCAGGGCGCTGCGGCCCAGTTCGGGCGCGCCCCCGGCGTGGGAGCTGATCCCGTGAAAACAAAATTGTACCAGCACGTTTGCCAGGGTACTTTCCGAAAAGATCCTGTTCAGGACGCCGGGGTGCCAGGTAAGGGCGCAGTCCAGATCCTTAAAGGCGCCGGCCCGGGCCATGAAGGCCTTGCCGGAACCGTTTTCTTCCGCGGGGCAGCCGTAAAAAACCACCGTTCCGGAACAGCCCTCCCGGGCAAGGAATTCCTTTACCGCCGCGGCCGCGCCCGCCGCGGCCGTACCCAGAAGGTTGTGACCGCAGCCGTGGCCGTTTGCCGCGGCCCCCCCGGCGGGACATTTTTCAAAAACCTCCGCCTTCTGGCTTAAACCCGAAAGGGCGTCGAATTCACCCAACAGGCCAATCCGGGGAGAGCCGGAGCCGAACCGGGCGGTAAAGGCGGTGGGAATGCCGTAAGCCCCGGAGACAGTTTCAAAACCCTGCCCCCGGAGGTACCCGGCCAGAAGCCGGGAAGATTCCTTTTCGGTATAGCTGATTTCGGCCTTCTCCCAAATGCCGTCGCTCAGCGCGTCAAGCGCGGGGGCTTCGGCATCGAGCTTTCGCAGGACGGCTGAAAAATCCATGGGGAACCCTTCTTCTTACTGCCTGACGCTGACCCGCCAGAAGTACAGGCCGTTGTAGGTCTCCAGGTTTTCCACCTTCTTATTCCAGGCATGGGTAGCCCCGTAGTGGCCCACGTTGATAAGGGGCAGGTACTCCCAGGAATAGCCCTGGAGCGTGTCCCAGCGTTCCCTGGCCTGTTCCCGGCTTACCGCGCCGTTGAAGCCGGCAAAGTATTTCTGCAGCGTGGCGTCCTCGGACCAGCCGGGATAGGCGGGGCCGAAGTAGAGCTTCAACGACGGCACCGGCACGCTGGCAAAACTTGTCACGTACAGGTCGTAGCGGGCGGGATCCGTCCGGTACTGGGTAAGGGTTGCCCAGTCCACCACAATAAGTTCCGTGTTGATGCCGATGTCCTCCAGCTGCTGTTCAAAAACCAGGGCACCCCTGTCCATGTTGTTGAGGGTTGCGACCAGCACCCGGAAGGTCTCGCCCTTATAGCCGGCCTTTGCCAGCAGTTCCTTCGCCTTGGCCGCGTCGTGGATATTGTAATTTTCCGAACCCGCCAGGGACTTCCAGTAGGGCTGGGTATCGTCCATGTAACAGGAACCGGGTTCCTGCTGGTACTCTCCGTAGGTGGCCTTGAGAATGTCTTCGGTATTGGCCGCGGCGTTTACCGCCTGGCGGAAGTAGAGATTGGCGGCTACCCCCTGCTTCTTGTTGAACACGTAGGCCAGGGTTCCCGCCTGATACGTCAGCGTTTCCACATCCTCCAGCGAGACGGTCCTGTCGTAGTCGTCGGAGGTGACGTTGTAGTTCACGTCGTACTGGCCGGTTTCAAGCCCCGCGAGACGGGTAGCGTTATCCGGCACGTAGTCAATGTAGAGCTTCTGAATCTGCGGCGCCTTGTAACCCGCCCAGCCGTCAATGGGTTTATCGGGATCCCCGTAGGGCACATAACCGGCAAATTTTTCAAGCAGAATATACTGGCCCAGCTTCCACTCGACAAACCTGAAGGGCCCCGTACCGATGTAATCTTTGACAAACCCCTTTTCGTCTTCGTTGGCGTTGGCTTCCACGGTGGTAATGGACGCGGGCTGGGCCGCGCCGGCCACCACATCCGGAAAGGTAACCGCCGGATGATCGAAGGCAATACGCACCGTATGATCGTCGATCTTTTCAAAGCGGGATTTCCCGGCAATTTCCCTGGCAACCGAGAAGCCCTGTATCCAGCGGTTCATGGAAGAAACCACATCGTCGGCGTCCATGATCTGCCCGTCGTGGAATTTTACCCCCTTCCGGAGGTAGAAGGTAAAAACAGAAGCGTCGTCGCTCATCTCGAAACGCTCCGCCAGTTCGGGAACCACTTCGGAATTACCGTTGAGGGTTACCAGCTTTTCCCAAATGGTACCGGCCCCCATCTGCCGCGCAATGAGGGTTGAATTCTTGGGCAAATCCAGAGACGGCGCCTCCTGCATAACCGCCACATGAAGCTCATCCTTGTATGTTACCGCGGGTTCGGCCGTTTTTTTGGCGCACCCGGCCAGTACAAAGACCACGGCAAACAGAACCGGACACAGCAATACCCTTCCTCTGTTCATAAAATCCTCCTTTTTGGTTAAACCTTTTCAATTAAACAACAAAGATTTCAGAAATGTCAAGTATATTTATACATAAAAAGACTGAAAATAGTAAATTTTTGTATGAATATGCAGTTTTTGGTATCAGGACGCCGCGTCAGCGTCCATCTTCCTGAAAACCCGGACAATCAGCGGTACCGAAAAAATAAAGGTAATGGTATCCGATATGGGCTGGCCAAGCTGAATTCCCAAAAGTCCGAGCAGGGGCCTCAGCACAAACAGAACCGGAAGGAGAAACAGCCCCTGCCGGGCAAGGGCGAGGAAACTTGCCTCGCCTGCCTTGCCCATGGTCTGCAGGGCCATGTTGCAGAGGATGATGAAACCCAGAAAAGGCAGGGACAGACAGCTCAGGCGGAGAGTCCGCACGCCAATTTCGAGCACCTCCGCGTCGCTGCGGAAAAGCCCGATAACCTGGGGCGCGAAAACGGCCAGGGCAGCCGCAAGGAGGACGAGCAGCAGGATGAAGAACCTGACGCAGAAGAAAAAAGCCGCCTTGACCCTGTCGTAGCGGCCGGCGCCGTAGTTGAAACCGCATACCGGCTGAAACCCCTGGCCAAAGCCCAGAAGCGCGGCGTTCGCGGTCAAAATTACCCGGTTCACGATAGCCAGCGCCGCAATGGCCGCGTCGCCGTAAAAAGCCGCGGAGTGGTTAATGACAACGGTGACAAAGCTGCCCATGCACTGCCTGAGGAGGGAGGGAAAGCCGCCGCGCAGCACTTCCTTGTAATTCGAAAATTTCGGGGAAAACTGCCGGGGGTCTATGCCGATATTGCCCCTGGAGGAACAGCCCGCAAGCAGCACCGCGCAGCCCGCAAGCTGGCTGATGGCGGTGGCCAGGGAAGCGCCGGTAACTCCCAGATGAAATACGAAAATGAAAAGAGGGTCCAGGATGATATTGAGGACAGCCCCGGACATCATGCCGATCATGCCGTAAAAAGAACTGCCCTGAAAACGGAGCTGGGTGTTGAGAACCAGCGAGGCCGCCATAAAGGGGGACCCTATCAGAATGAAACGCATATAGGAACGGGCGTAGGGCAGAATAGTCGCCGTGGCGCCCAAAACGCGGGCAAGGGGATTGATAAACAGCACCCCCAGGGCGCCCAGAAAGGCGCACACGATAATGACGGAGAAAAAACCGGTGGCGGCCATTTCGGAAGCGCGCTCGCCGTGCCCGGCGCCCAGTTCGCGGGATATGAAATTTCCCGAACCCTGGCCGAAAAGGAAACCGAGGGCCTGGATCATGGCCATCAGGGGGAAAACCACCCCCACCCCGGCAATGGCGCCTGTTCCCAGGTAGGAGACAAAATAGGTATCGGCCATATTATAAATGGCGGTGACGACATTAATGACCACGCTGGGTAAACCCAGACTCATAATGAGGATTCCCACCGGGGTGTTGAGCATTTTGTTGAGGCGCTCTTCCTGATTTACGGTATCCACTGCTTACCCTATGGAGAAAATTGTCCTGCCATTCCCATTATCCCGCGGGAAATCTTGACTTTTCAAGCCCCCGGCTTTACACTATACTCATGAACCTGAAAACCATTCTTACCACAGACACAATCAGCCTTCATTTGAAAGGAGCCACAAAAGAAGAAATTATCAACGAATTACTTGATATACTCGCGGCGACAAAAAAGATCCCGGACAGGGAAGCTGCCTACAACGCCGTCATGGACAGGGAGCAGAAAATGTCCACCGGCATGAAGCACGGCATCGCGATTCCCCACGGCAAAAGCGCGACCATCCACGATCTGGTTGCCTGTATCGGTATTTCGGACAAGCCGGTTGATTTTGACTCCCTGGATCATGAGCCATGCAGAATTTTCATCATGACTCTTTCCCCGGTGGAAAAAACGGGCCCCCATCTGCAGTTCCTCGCCGAAATAAGCCTTCTCTTCAAAAGCGCCGAAAAGCGCCAGGAAATCCTCAGCGCCCAGTCGGCCGACGCGATACTGAAGATTCTGTCCGAGTAATTTTCCGGGTCCGGCGCGGCATACGAAAACTCCGCTTTCCGCGCTTTTCTTCTCTCCTCTTCAGGCTGAACACGCCACGCCAGAGCGTGCGTAAAAAAAGGCCGCCCCGTGACGGCGCGCGAATTGAGCGCGTCCCCCCAAAGAGGCAACACGGCGAGAGGCCCAATAACGGTAACACAGACCGCCAGGGCAAAAAGGCCACGACCGTCCAGCCCCCGGCAGGCAATTACGCCCGCGGCAAGTGTTGGCTTGTGTCTTTGGGCGTATGTTTTTGCCGGACCCTACCGTATGTTTTTCAGCGCTTCCTGCGCCAGCGTTTTTACCGAGGAAGTCCAGTTGAGGGCGACGACGGAATTCAGCGCCGGCCTGC
>JAISND010000266.1 GCA_031276615.1 Treponema sp.
CCGGCCTTGGTGCAATCCGTGGACCTTCCCTTGTTTGTACCCCCGGCTCTTCCCTGTTCTTGGCCGTGCGGGCGCATGTACCAAGGGAAATCATGGCAAGCGGAAAAAACAGGGTGGAATATCGGCAGGGCGGGGTGCCGGAGGTAAAAACGTCCCGCGGGCGGGGTGTTTTTGGCCTCCGGCAGGCCCCCAGGAGAAACTTGTGCCCTGTTTTTTCCCGCCCGCCGTGGTATCACGTTTATATGCGCCCGCACTGGCCGATTGTTTACTTGACTTTTGCGGCGTATTTTATTAAATTGAGACAATTCCAGAATTCGGTGGCCCGGTAAGGGCTATAATTTTGGAACCGGTTCGGTTGACTTCACTTGGGCCGTTAGCTCAGTAGGTAGAGCATCGCCCTTTTAAGGCGGTGGTCGGAGGTTCGAATCCTGCACGGCTCAAGATAAAAAAGCTCCACCCGCAGGGTGGGCTTTTTTTTAAACGGGGAGAGCCGGGCAGGATTCGAAGCGGAAGGCGCGCCGACCGAAAGGGAGGGGGAGGCGGCAGGATGCCGCCGGAAGCGCCTGAAGCCGGGCCGGAGGCCTTCAACACGAAGTTGGAGGCCGGAGGCCGAATCCTGCACGGCTCAAGATAAAAAAGCTCCACCCGCAGGGTGGGCTTTTTTTTAAACGGGGGAACCAGAGGGCCGGAGGCCTACTTTTTGCCGTTTGCCCTTTTCCCGGCGCCGTTTGTTTTCTTCTCGGCCGCGGCCGCGTTCACGTCCAGCCGGTCAAGGGCGCTGGCCGGGAAAATCCCTTCCTGGCTCTCCCTGGCATCGGAAAACCACACGGTGGTAATGAGTTTTGCTTCTATATCCACACTTCGGACAACCATTGGGGGACTGTCCGGAATCCCCGGCACTACTACAATGTCACCGACAAGACGCTCAGTTGCACGAACACTCATAAAAACTCCTTGAATTAATGTATGAGGCTTTCCCAAAACTTCAGTTTTGGGAAAGCCTCATATTAGCTTAACATAATAGAGTTTTTCAATCAACCAAGTTTTGCATCCCGGTAAAAACAATGCTAAAACCGAGGCAGGGGCGCCCTTGCCTACCGGCGGCTAGACGGTCGTGGCCCTTCCTGACGCACGCTTTGGCGTGGCGTTTTCTCTCTCACGCCGTGTGCCCCCGCCAGGCAAGAGCATCCCTGCCGTGGCTTCGGCCGTTCTTTTGCCGGTCTGCAAGGGACAGGGAAGAGCCGGGGGTACAAACAAGGGAAGGTCCACGGATTGGACTGATTATGCGGACTTTATGGTAGAATCATTGTATAATCAGTTTTTAGCCGGGAGCAGGCCTTTGTCCGGAAGAAAGGTGAGTGCGGATGGGAAAATTCCGCTCCGGGAAGTTTTTTCTGCTTGGCAATGTGTGTACCGTGGTGAAAGTTCTCGATAATTTGGGTTTCCGTCTCAGTGTGGAACAAAAGGTATCCGCATGGCAGTTTGTTGCGCTCCGGCGCAAATCCAGCGCAAAATCGTAAAAAAATTCACAAGACAACAGGCCGACGGGACCGCTCGGTTGCCGGGGACAGGGCGTTGCCGGATGCCCGCCCTGGGAGGCTAATACCGGAAGAGAAGGCTAAAGGCCAGGGCATAGGTACTCTGGATGCCGGGATCAAGCCCCAGTTCCCTGCCATGAATGGCACAGTCGAATTTCACAAACTGCAAATCCAGGCCGAAACCCGCCGAGGGCAGGGCGTCCGCAATGCCGATTCTCAGGCTGAGCTTCTCCAGTATCACCGCCTCCAGGCCAAAACCGAAATTCAAAACCGGATTCCTCGGGACAAGGGAAAAAAGATCGGTGAAATCCCGGTAATCGGCCAGGAAAATCACGCGGGAAATGTACTTCTCCAGAAAATAAGAGCGGATTCGGTACTGAAGCCCCAAATTCAGGCGGGGTTTAACCACCCCGTAATGGCCCGGTTCACGGGGGTTTTCACTGTTCCTGAAATCATCAAAAGAGCTGTAGGTTGTTATCATCGCGGGCGAATACACATCAAAACAGACCAGGGCCGCGCTCAGCTTCTCCGCAAAGGTGTATTTAAGGCCCAAATCGAAGCCGACGCCGAGGGCTGTGGTAAAAGGCAGCCTGTCCGGATCGTCAAGCAGGGTTTCAACATTAAAAATGGCGCTTTTAAGATCGATGCCCATCCGGAGAAAGCCTTTTCCCAGAAAACCCGTATCCAGAACATGCCGCTCCCTGTTTATTACCCTGAAAGAATAACCTCCCAGCACCAGCATGTCGCCTGAAACAACGGCTGTCAGATTTGAGCCGGTCGCCGCGGCGCTCGCGCCGAAGCGGTTGAACAGCCCGAAGCCAAGGCCCCTGCCGACCCAGCCGGCGGAGACGGGGCCGCCCAGATCGAGGCCCGCGGCAAAACCCCTGTCCCCGATAATGCCGGAAAGATCCACATTCTCCAGGGAATCCGCATGGCCAAGTATTAAATCCAGAATTTCAAAAACGGGGCCATAGGCGCCAAGGCTCAATTCCGCCGCGCTGAATTCATCTTCGACCGCCGCAAAGGCCGCGGGGTTGTTGAAAAGGGAATCGAAATCATCGGCCAGGGCCGCGTGATTCCCGCCAAGCGCCGCGTGGCGCGCCGAAGGCAGGGTAAAGGGGGTGATGGTTTCCGCGGAAAGGGAAACAGGGGAAATCCCGAAAAAAACGAGGATCGGCCAGGCCCGCCGCAGAGTTCGAAATATCCTTTCTGTCGCCCCGGAGATCGAAGCCCCGGTCCGGCGGGGCGTGCGCCCTTTGTACGCGGCCGGCGCGGAAAATATTTTGCGGCTGATTTTCATGGAATCTCCGTGGAATCCAGCAGGTTAAGCCCCTCAAGAATGTCTTTGAAACGGCCGCTCAGGCCCGAATTCGGATCGTCACCCTTGTCAAGGGCGGATTTCGCGAGTTCAACCGCCATGTTCTCCCTGCGATTCAGCGACGCGCCGGGATCGCCGGGATCAAAAGAGGCAAAATAATCCTCGCTGTTCAAATTTTCCTTCGCTTCCGCCGCGAGTATTACGGCCGCCGCCATTGCCAGATCATCCGCATCGGCCTTTTCCACAAAGGCATTGAATTCAGGGGTACCCGGTTCGGGCAAAATACCCACCAGAACGCTGCCTGTCTCCTTAAGGTTCCCCATGTCTCCCAGAACATCGGCGACAAGCTTCTTGGCGTTATCCTTGTTTTCCATGGTTTCGCTGATATTCCCCGCCTGGTGCATGATGGCCGATCCCATTCCCGAGGCGTTGGAAGCCGCCTGCAGGGCGGCCGCCTGCTGGGAGCTTTTTTCGCCGGCGCCGGCGTTCCGGAGAGCCCTGTCAATGCCCTTCAGAACCTCAAGGGACATATCCGGGTCGTTTTCCGCGATTTCGACAAGCTCGTTCACGTTATCCGCGGTAACCGGGGGAACCAGATCGGCGGGGTTTCGGGCAGCCCAGGGGGCAAGGGAAGAAGAAAAAAACTGGGTGCAGGAACAGAGCAAAAACGCCGCGGCAAAAAAAACACAAAACGGCGAATGAAATCGCGGTTTGCTTCGGGGGGCGCGGTATTTCATTTTCTACCTCCATCCGTCATAAAGAATATACCCTGTTTCCCGCATGGTGGTCAGCGATTCAGACAACAGCCTCCGCCAAGGCGTCATAGCCGTTTTCGGCAGGGGGCGCCTCCTCCAGTATCCGGCAGCGCAGCGCGGCGCCCGGCGGCGGAACTTCGGAACATTTTATCCGAAGCCTTAAATAATTATCGGACATTCCGCGGCAATAGCCGGGAGTTTTTTCATGTTCCGCCTCGGCAAGGGCTTCCACTTCCCTGCCCAGCCAGCGTCTGATATAGACGGAACGTCCCTGCCGGGCCAGTTTCAGGAGAATCTCCACCCTGTGCGCGGATTCCCCCCCGCCTGCCGGCGGCCGGAAGGAAAAGGCCGGCGTGCCGGGACGTTTTGAATAGGGAAAGGCGTGAATCCAGGCAAAGCCGATGCTCCGGCACAGATTCAGGGTTTTTTCGAATTCAGCCCCGCTTTCACCGGGGAATCCCGTGATAATATCGCAGGCCAGGAAGGGGTCGTCCCTGAGGGAGCGGAGAAGGGCCGCGGCTTCCTCCACATCGGCGGGGGTATAGGGCCTCCCCATTTTTTCAAGGACGGGCGCGCTGCCCGACTGTACCGAAAGATGAAAATGGGGACGTATCCGCGGGCGGGCGAGAACCCGGGCCAGGCCGCCCTTTACTTCATCAGGCTCCAGGGAGGAAAGCCTTAGGGCGATGTCCCGTGTCCCGGCCAGAAAAAAATCCAGCAGCCCCGCCAGATCGCCGCTCCGGCGGACGCCGCCCGTTTCGGCGGCGCCCGATTCAAGCAGGGGGTCCCGGTATTGGGTGATGTTCAGCCCGGTAAGCACCGCTTCCCGGTAGCCCCGCCGCTCCAGAGCGCGCAGTTCGGCAAGGGCCTTCTCCGCCGGAAGGCTTACGCTTTTCCCGCGGGCAAGCCTGGCCCGGCAGTAGGTACAATGGTTGTCACAGCCGTCCTGTATTTTCAGAAAACTTCTTGAATGGGCGGAAAAATACTCCGGCGCAAAGGCAAAGGCGTTTTCCCCGGCGGCGTCTTCGGAACATGCCGCGCTATCCCGGTTCAGGGAATCAAGCAGGGAGGCCAGGCCGGCGGCATCCGCCCCGCGCAGGCGGCGCGGCAGTTCAAGGAGGGCCTTCTTTTCCCCGCACACAAAGAGGCGCCTTTTCCCCGGAGGGGAATCCCCGGCCGCGCCGGCCTCCAGCGCGGCTATATCGCCGGGATCAAGCCGGGCGTAGCAGCCGGTTACGATAACGGAAGCGCCGGGGCAGTCCCGCAGGGCTTTGCGTATAACGCGCCGCGCCTTCTGTTCCGCCTTTGAAGTAACCGTGCAGGTGTTGATGACAAGCAGCTCGGGCCCGCCGGAGGGCGCGGCGGCGTCCGCTGCCCCTTCCCCCGCGGGCCGCGCTTCCGGGGAAAAGGGCGCCCGCGAAAAACCCTCCCGTAGAAAGGCGTCCGCCAGGGCCTCGCTTTCAAGCTGGTTAAGCTTGCAGCCCAGAGTATAAACCGAAAAAGAAGACATGTTACCGGCTCCCGGCCCGCGCCTAAGGTCCCGCCAGGGTCTGCCGGACGCGCTCCAGGCCCCTGCGGGCGTCGCTCAGCCGGGAATTGAGGGAAAGGGCGCGTTCGTAGGCGGTGACCGCTTCGGTAAATTCCCCGGCGCTCTCCCGGGCGTAGGCCAGGCGCGCCCACCAGGCGGCGTTGCCCGGCATCCAGTGTACCGCGGTGGAAAGGGCGATATCGGCAAGGCGGAACCTGCCCAGGCGTATGTAGATCTCCCCCAGAAAATAGTAGACCGTCTCGATGCGCTGGCCTTCCGGCGCCAGATTCACGTATTCCTGAAAATACTGAAGGGCCTCGTCGTTCTGACCCTGATAATAGTAAATTTCCCCCAGAATCTCGGTGATCCGCGCGTCATAGCGGCTCAGGTTCCGTCCCGCGCGCGCGTATCTGAGGGCTTCCACATAACGGTTCAGCCCGAGCAGGCTCCAGCAGATCACCACATGGGATTCAAGATTATTGGGATCCGCCGTGATTTCATTCCCGCATATTTCGACGGCCCGCTCATAGTTGCCCGCCCGGTATTCCCGCAGCGCGTCCGGACGCTGCTGGGCCAAAGCCGCCGGAAAGGAAAGCAGAAGGAAAAACAGCGCCGAAATGCCGAAACGGAGCGTTCTCATGGCGCCGGATTTTTCGCGGTCATGGTACAACGTCCGTTAAACACACAGCCGGTCTCCATAAAAATTTCGGGGGCGCATACGTTCCCCGCCAGCTCTCCCGTGATGGTCACCTCTACCTTTTCGGCGGCGGTTACGTCGCCCTTTACCTTCCCCCGGATTATCACCCTGGAGGCGTTGATATTCGCGTTGACTACGGCTTCCTCGTCGATCACCAGGAGTCCCTTTGCGCTGATCTCGCCCGAAACTTTCCCGCGTATCAGAAAGGGCTTCTCGAAATTCAGAGTCCCGGAAAAATCGATATCCGGCGACAGAATCGTATCAAAATCCTCATCATCCAGGATATCGTTGTGGACATCGGTCATTGTTTCCTCCGGAACGGAACATCCGTCACAAGGTGTTTCCGGGTCTCCGCCTTTTAACCGCAACAAACAGCCGCCCGCGGCCTGTTGCGCTTCGCGCATAAAACCTTCAGCGCAAGGCGGAAAACCCTCAGTATAAGCCTGTCCCAAAACTAATTGACTGTACGCTAACGCGCACGGTTTTGGGCCAGGCTCTTGCAGTTTTTCAGGTTTTCACCCTTGCAAAACTGCGAATTTCAAGGTTGCTTTCCCAAAACTTCAGTTTTGGGAAAACCTCTATGGATTAAATTTATCGGGGGAGGGAACAGTCGTCAATAGGGTCAGCAGGGCAAGCGCATATAAACGTGATACAACGACGGGCGGAAAAAACAGGGTACAAGTTTCTCCTGGGGGCCTGGCGCCCACTCGGGAGAGATGATTTTTTTTATCATTCACTGGCGAGGCCGCCGCAGTTTCAGCATTACTTTTGTCAGGATGCGAGGCCTTGCCCCAAGCCCTTTCCCGGAGTATGCTGTAAGGGAACTTTAAAAACCGGAGTTTTTGGATTTCCACGGAAAAACAAAAAGGAGCGCCATAATGGATTTTGTAAAAGAAATGCGGGCAAAGGCCAAATCTATGCGGAAAAGGCTGGTACTGCCCGAAGGAACGGAGCCGCGGACAGTCAGGGCCGCGCGGATACTTGTCGATGAAGGGCTCGCGGCCTCGGTAACTCTCCTGGGAAAAGAGGGAGACATAGAAAAGGTTGCCGCCGAAGCGGGAATAAAACTCGACGGCGTCGGGGTCGTGAATCCCGCCTCGGAAAGCATCGTCGAAGAATACGCCCATGAATACCATGAACTGCGCAAGCACAAGGGCATGACCGGGGAACAGGCAAAAATCGAGATTGTGGACCCCCTGCGCTGGGGGGCCATGATGGTCCGTCTGGGGGCGGCCGATGCCAGCGTTGCGGGCGCGGAAAACACCACCGGCGACGTGCTCCGGGCGGGGCTTGCCATCATCGGTACGGTTCCGGGCCTCAAAACCGCGTCCTCCTGCTTTGTCATGTCCAATCTTGATCCCCAGTGGGGAAAAGACGGCGCGCTTGTATTCTCCGACTGCGCGGTAATCCCCGATCCCACCGCGGAGCAGCTTGCCGACATAGCCGAAAGCGCGGCACAGTCCTGCCGGGAATTCCTTGGCGCGGAGCCGGTGGTCGCCCTCCTGTCTTTCTCCACCAGGGGATCGGCGAAGCATGACAATGTGGCCAAGGTGCAGGCCGCGGTGGAACTGCTCAGGGCCAGAAAGCCGAACTTTGTCTTTGACGGGGAGCTTCAGGCGGACGCCGCCCTGGTGCCTTCGGTAACGGACAAAAAAGCCCCCGGAAGCCCTGTCAGGGGGAAGGTGAACACCCTGATCTTCCCTGACCTTGGAGCGGGCAACATCGGCTACAAGCTGGTGCAGCGCCTGGGCAGGGCCGAAGCCTTCGGCCCCTTCCTCCAGGGTTTTGCCAAACCCGTCAGCGATCTTTCCCGCGGCGCTTCGGTGGACGATATTGTCACCACCGCCGCGGTTACGCTGTCCAGGGTAAAATAAAGGGTGCTTAAACAGAAAAAACCCGCCGGGGGCAAAACCGGAAAAAGCGGCGGCGGTACGGCGCGCGCGGGCAAAAACGGCGGCGCTTCCCACGGGGCCGGAAATCCCGACGGTGCGAAACATTCCGGCGCGGGGAAAACCCGCGGCGCGGCGGCGCGGAAAAAACTTCGGCAGGCTATTCAGGCGGGGCGGGAGCGGAACTATAAAAAAGCCGTCCTCATCCTGGAAGAGCTGCTTTCGGGCTTTGAAGCTCCGCCGGAAGCGTACCTCTTTCTGGGACGATCCCTTCACGCCCTCGGGGATTATTCCCGGGCAATCGCGAGCTTCAATGACTACGTCCGTCTGGAACCGGACTCTCCCCAGGGCTATTTTTTCACCGGCCGCGCCTACCTCGCCCTGGGAATGCCCCACAGGGCGGTTCCCCTGCTCCGGAAGGCCCGTTCCCTCGATCCCGAAAATATTACGGTCCAGGCCCTGCTGGGAACGGCCTATCTCAAATCCCGCCATTCACAGCTTGCGGCCGACACATTCGCGGCGGTCGTGGAAAAAGCCGCCGAAAAGGGGCTGCCCCAGGGGGAACAAACCCGGTTCTACCACGCCTACATCAACGCCCTTCTTGTCCGGGGAATCAACCTTTGCAGGATCGACGATTACGAACTCGGCGGCCAGATGTTGCGCTTCGTCCTGGAAAACGCGCGGGACGAAACCGGCGTTTACGACAACCCGCTGCTCCGCCTTGAGCTGGGCCGGGCCTGCCGGGAAACGGGGGATCTGTCCGAAGCCCTTGAACACTACACGGAAGCCCTGAAATACAACCCCGGTGATGTCAAAATACGCTGGTACCGCGCTTCCCTCCTCATGGCACTGGGGGAAAACCAGGAAGCGCTGAAAGAAATTGAATTTATCCGCTCCGTGGGCGCGGGGCTTCCCGATCTTCCCTGGAACAGCCGCGCGGTGGACTTTTACATGATCCGCGCCTTCATGGATGCCGGGGAATGGCGGAGGGCGGCGGATTCCTGCCGTCTGGCGCTCAAGCAATACGGCCAGGATCCCCTGATCCACGCGCTGTACGCCGAAGCCTTCCGGAATCTCGGGGACTTTGGCGCCGCCCTCAACCATCTTGAACGCGCCGTGGAACTTGATCCCGGCAACCTTAACCTCTGGTACGAGCGCATCCTTGTTGCCTGGGAGGGAGAAAACTGGAAAGCCCTCGGCAGCGCCCTTCGCTCCGCGTCCAGGCTGGACGGGGACAAAAACATCATCAGCCGTTTTTCCATACTTCTTGAGACGAAAACCGGCGAAGACGACAGAGCGGTTATCGCCCTTTTGCAGGACGCCATACGCGGACTTGGTCCCGACCCCGAACTGATGTACGCCCTGGGAGAACGCTACCTCAAAACCGGCCTTGTCGATCTTGCCCTCTCCTGGTTCAGAAAGACTACGAGTGTACAGGAAAATCACGAAAAATCCCGGCTTGGCGAGATAGCCGCCCTTGAAGCCCTGTCCCTTGAAGGCGAAACCGCCGCCGGGGATTCCGCGGGACAGGGCCGGGCCGGAAACAAAAAAACACGGGGACTGCTCAAAAAAACGGAACGGCAGGCCGCCGCGCGGGTTTCCGGAAAAATTTCCGGAGAGCTGCGCGCAGCCTACGATGCTTACGTCAGCCGCTGGCCGGATAATTTTATTCTCCGGCGCGAACGGGCGCTTTACCTTATCCGCACCTTTGAGTATGAAGAAGCGGCCGGGGAATTTGAAACCCTGCTTGCCTGGGAACCTTCCAACCCAAGCCTGCGCAGGGTACTGGCCTACGCTTACCGCAAGACCGGCCGTTACCGGGAGGCTTCGATCTTTCTCAAGTCGCTCCTCAAGGAAAAGCCCCGCAGTATTGAAATCCTCCTTGAATATACCGGCTGTCTTGAACGCGCCGGCGCGGCGCGCTACGCGGCGGCGGTACTTGAAAAGGCAAAAATTTTCCTTCCCAAAGCCCCCGAAATTCCCATGGCCCTGGGGCTTCTTTACGCGAAGGATAAAAATCCCGAAAAGGCTTTCGATCTTCTCAGGGAAGCGGCGGCCATTGACAAACATGATCCCCGGCCTTACCGCCTGATGGCGGCGCTCGCCGCGAAAAAGGGAGATCGGGAAGGACAAAAGAAATACGAATACGAAGCCGGGCGCCGGGAAAAAAGCCGCGTTTCCTGAAAACGAGACCGCGAAACGGAATCGGGCCGGGGCGAAAACAGTTGCGGGGGGCTGATAAAAATATTATAATGTATCTGAGGCAGTTCCAAAATCCGGTGGTCCGACAGGACCAAGATTATGGAACTGCAACTTATAAAATTGAAATGATGTAAACAGTGTCTGTCCGCAAAGCCGATTGCTTTACGGACAGACTCTAAATAATTTTAAGGGGGAATTAATGGCAACCATAACCAAAAAAAGCGCTGCCGCCAAACCAGCTTCAACGAAGAAACCGGCCGCGAAGAAAACCGTGGCCAAAAAACCCGCGGCGAAGAAGCCCGCGGCCAAAAAACCTGCCGCCAAAAAAACCGCGGTGAAGAAGCCCGCGGCGAAAAAGCCTGCCGCCAAAAAACCTGCCGTGAAGAAGCCCGCGGTGAAAAAACCCGCAGCAAAGAAACCCGCCGCCAAAAAACCTGCCGCGAAAAAACCCGCGGCGAAGAAGCCTGCGGCCAAAAAACCGGCCGCCAAAAAAACCGCGGCGAAAAAACCGGCCGCGAAGCATGTATCCAAAGATGAGGCGTTTGATTTTGGCGGGGCCAAGGCGATGGATCTTTTTGAGGCCTATGTCCAGGAAAAACTGCCCAAGGATCAGGGCTACATTATTTCCTCTTTCTTCAGCGAGAATTCCGCGTACTCCATTTACGAGATCGTTTCCTACTCCGGCGTAAAGGCCATTCATCTTACCGAAACCGGACTGCTATTCCAGACCAACGGAAAAAAACTGCACGTCCTTGTGGAACCCGCTACCTATCCCCTGAAGGCAACGGAGCCGGTTAGCCGGAACGACAGGGAACGGATTCCCAAACGTTTCAACGAACTGGAAACCATCATCGCCAAGAATCAGACCAGAATTATGATAGCCAAGGAACCCATTGAATCCTTCGCGTCCTTTACGGTTCTCAAACCCACGGGCATCAACTTCGCGCTGGTGTTCTACAATCTGCCGGATATAAATGAAAACCTCGCGACCTTTTTTGAAAAATCCCTGAACATGGAGCTGAAGATTCCCCAGTCGGACGCCAGGGCCGCCTCCAGGGTAATTGCCGGCACTGTCGAAAAGACCATGTCTTTCAAGGGAGAATTCGCATAAAAAAAACCTCCGGAAACCCGGCCGGGTTTCTGGAGGCTCCGCGGGAAGCGCGGCCGGCGGTTTGCCGCTTCAGCGCGGCGAACCGCCGGGAGTTTGTTGCGCTTCGCGCATAAAACCTACAAGTGCAACAGGCTCCTAGCCCTCCTTTTCGATCTCCGCCTGGGCTACCGCGAGAAGCGCGATAGGCACCGAGTAGGGAGAACAGGACACGTAGTCAAGCCCCGCTTCCATACAGAAACGCACGTTGGCGGGGTTGGCGCCGTGTTCGCCGCAGAGGCCGCAGACCAGGTCGGGCCGGGTAAGCCGCCCCCGATCCGTCGCCAGGCTGATAAGCTCCTTGACCCGGGGGTCGAGGGTGCTGAAGGGGTTGCCGATGATCAGGTCAAACAGGGTGTAGTCCGGCATAAAGGCGGTAAAATCGTCACGGGAAATGCCCAGAGTGGTCTGGGTCAGGTCGTTGGTGCCGAAGCTGAAGAAACGGCCGTATTTGGCAATTTCCCCGGCGCCGAGGGCCGCGGCGGGCAGCTCTATCATGGTGCCGATCCGGTACTCCACGGGCCGGGCCTTTTTCTCCTTCCTGAGCTTTTCCTCAATGTCCATAATACCGGTATAGCTTGAACCCTCGATCTTCTTGCCGTAGGCAATAAGTTTAAGTTCGGAGGCGTTCATGACGATGGGAACCATGATCTCCGGCCGGGCATCTATCTTCTCCGAGCGCAGCTTGTAGGTGGCCTCAAAAATGGCCTTTACCTGCATGGCGTAGATCTCGGGGTAGGATACGGCAATCCGGCAGCCGCGATGACCAAGCATGGGGTTAAACTCATGGAGGGCTTCAATCTGGGCAAGGACGGCCTGCCTGTTGGGCTTGATCTTCCTGGTCTTCGCAACGTAGTCCAGGTAGGTCTTGAGTTCCTCGTCGTTATGGGGCATGAACTCATGGAGCGGCGAATCAAGAAGCCGTATGGTCACTTCCTTGCCGGCCATAATCTTGAGTATGCCGTAGAAGTCCTCCCGCTGCATAACCTGGAGTTTGTCAAGCGCCCTGGCGCGGTCCTTCTGGTTGTCCGAAAGAAGCATCTCCCGGAACACGTTGATCCGTTCCGCCCTGAAGAACATGTGCTCGGTGCGGCAAAGCCCGACGCCGTCGGCGCCAAAGCTCAAAGCCAGCGCCGCGTCCCGCGGGGTATCGGCGTTGCAGCGGACATGGAATTTTTTGAGGAAGCTTCTGGAAAGCCCGATAAAATCAAGCAGCCCCGATTCCTTGGGGTCAGGCTCGATAAGCTCCGCGGTTCCCTTGTACACGTTTGATTCGCCGTAGAAGGGCACATTCACGGTAAGGTAGTCGCCTTCGTTGATGGTCATGTCGCCCAGGGACGCCTTCCTGCCGCTGATCCTGAGATCC
>JAISND010000034.1 GCA_031276615.1 Treponema sp.
GTTTATCAGCGAAGAAGGATCACGGGCTGAAATAAAATTCCGGGAAAGCTCGGACATAAGCTCCTGCTGCCTGTAGCGGCGCAGAAGGACTTCCCGCCTTTTTTTATTGATAAAAAAACTCAGGATGCCGCTGAAAATCACCACCAGCGAGACGAAAAGGATCATTACCGAAAGCACCACAATCCGGTTCCGGGTCACCAGCACCTCGTCATCGGTGATGTCTACCCCGGCGATGGCCGCCACGTTCCCCTCCGCGTCAAAGATCGGGGCGTAGGCGCTGAGCAGCCCGTCGTAACCGATGGAATAGATTCCCAACGCCGTGGCCGCCACGTTCCCTTCAAAGGCCTTTTGGGGCGCCTCCTCCATCGGGATAGGCTCGGTGGCAAGGTTTACCGTTCCGTCGGTGAGATCGTTGTCGGCGATAAACTGCGCAAGACCATTGTCATCGAGCCGCATGAAATACGCGTAAAGCACCCGGGCCTCTTCGGCGAAGCCGATCAGGCGGCCGCGGATATCCTGAAAGAGGGGCTTCTCCATGTCCGCGGGCGTCCGCAGTTCGGCCAGCTCTTCGGCGGTGACAAGCTTCGCCGCCGAGCGGCTCACAAAGGACAGGCGCTCCTCAATGCTCTGCCTGAAGTAAGCTGAAAGCGAATAAATCAGGATACTCGTATAAACCGAAACCACCAGAACCATGAGGCCGGCGATACAGAAAAGAACAACGACAAGGTTATCATACAAAAATTTTCTGAACATTCACGAAATCCATAAGGATCAGACTCTGCCCGAAAGCCAAAATTTTTCAGACAGGACACTACTATCGCGGCATGATTAAACTTGTGGGTTTTGGCGCATTTTTTGCGGCTGCGGCACACCGCTCAGGCTGAAGCCTCGCGCATCGTACCACTACGGAGGCGGCCATAGTGTGCCGGGCGTATGTTACCTGTACCCTTAGACGCCCCTTAACGGGGCGCCTTCATTTCGCCCCGCAAAAAACCACAATTCCACAATGCGACCGCGGCGCCAGGCCCCGGTCCCTGAAAGTCCGCGGAGTAAAAACCGCTTTCCGAAAATTTTTATACGAGAAACAGCGCCTGTTCCAAAACCAGCCGGGTTTTGGAACAGACCCGGCAGGCCGTCAGGCGAACATGGCTATCGGCACAAAGGTATCGGCCTTGAGGGCCGCGCCGCCCACCAGGGCGCCGTCGATATTCTCCTTGGCCATAAGCTGCGCGGCGTTTTCGGCCTTTACCGATCCGCCGTACTGGATGATGATATTCTCCGCGGCGGCCGCACCGTAGAGCCTGCCGATCACCTTCCGTATCCAGGCGTGAATGGCGTCCGCGTCCTCCGGGGTCGCGGTTTTGCCGGTGCCGATGGCCCAGACAGGCTCGTAGGCGATGACGATGTTCGGAAGCTCCGCGGCGGAAACGCCCTCAAGGCCCCTGACCGTCTGGGTTTCGCATACCGCCTCCGCCCTGCCCGCTTCCCGCTCCTCAAGCAGTTCGCCGACGCAGAGGATCACCTCAAGGCCGTGCCTGAGGGCAAGCCTTACTTTCCTGTTGATGAGGGCGTCGTCTTCCCTGTAGACATGCCGCCTTTCGCTGTGTCCCAGAATCACCGTCCGGACGCCGATATCCTTGAGCTGAAGCACCGACACTTCCCCGGTGTGGGCGCCCTGCTCTTCGGCGGCCATGTTCTGGGCGCCCAGGCGGATGTTGCTGTCCCTGACAAGGGCGGCGACGGTCTCAAGCAGGGTAAAGCCCGGCGCCACCAGGTACCTGTGTTTCCCGTCCTTAAGCCGGGCGCTCAGCTCTTTTACAAGCTCCGCCGCTTCGGCGCGGGTTTTGTGCATCTTCCAGTTCCCCGCGATGTAATAGGGTCTGCTCATCCGTGTTCCTCCTTGTATGGCGTATAACGGCGGTCCGCCGCCGGACTACGCTAACCGCGGCAGACTTCAATGCCCGGAAGTTTCTTGCCTTCCAGCAATTCCAGGGAAGCGCCGCCGCCGGTACTGACATGGCTCATTTTGGAAGCCAGATTAAACTTGTTCACCGCCGCCACAGAATCGCCGCCGCCGACAACGGTGATGGCCCCCCGTTCCGTCGCTTCCGCGACCAGTTTGGCGACTTCTTCGGTTCCCTTCGCGAAGGCGTCGAATTCAAAGACCCCGACCGGGCCGTTCCACACGATGGTGCCTGCCCCGGCAAGAACGTCCCTGTACAGGGCGACGGTTTTGGGGCCCACGTCAAGACCCATAAGCGTATCCGGCAGGTCCGCGCCGTCAACCGGCACGGGTCCGGCGGCGGCGTCAAAGGTTTCGGCGGCCACCTGATCCACGGGGAGTACGATTTTGACCCCGGCTTTTTCCGCGGCCGCAAGAATGTTTCCGGCCATATCAAGCCGATCGTCTTCCACAAGGGACTTGCCCACCTTGTGCCCCTGGGCTTTGAGGAAGGTATAGGCCATGCCGCCGCCGATCACCAGGGCGGCCGCGTTCTTCAGCAGGCTTTCAAGGACGGCGATCTTGCCTGAAACCTTGGCCCCGCCGATGATTGCCACAAGGGGCTTCCGGGGGCTGGTAACAATGGGCTCCAGGTAGTCCACCTCTTTCTCCATAAGGAAACCCGCCACCGACACCGGCGCGAATTTCGCGATTGACGCGGTGGAGGCGTGATCCCGGTGCGCCGTACCGAAGGCGTCGTTTACAAAAACATCGCCGTAAGCCGCCAGCTCTTTGGCCAGCCTGTCCCTGTCCGCCGCTTCTTTGGCGGTTTCTTCCCTGTGAAAACGGGTGTTCTCCAGCATGATCACCGAACCGTCCGGTTGGGAATCGATGAAGGATTTTTTGCCGTAACAGCCGTCTTCGCCGGCAAAAATCACGGGCCTGCCGAGTTTCTTCGCGAGGTACGCGGCAACCGGCGCCATCCGGTGCCTGCCTTTGATGTAGGCGGCTTCGTCAAAGCTCCTGCCGTCTTTCTCCGCCTTTTCCTTTGCCTTCTTCGCGTCCTTGGAAGGATCCCCCAGGTGACTCATCAGGGTAAGAGTCTTTACCCCCTGGTCGAGGATGTATTTGATGGTGGGAATAGCCGCCGTTATGCGGGTATCGTCCTGCACCACTCCGTCTTTCATGGGCACGTTAAAGTCGACACGCATAATTACCCGTTTGCCCTTGAGGTCTACGGATTTGACTGTCTTTATCGCCATATTATCTCCTGTAAAAAGCGGCGTTGCCGTTACGCCAGACCGGACATCGGGAAAGCCACCCCTACTTTTTGCTGTCGATGTATTTGAGGAGATCGACCACCTTGTTTGAATAGCCCCACTCGTTGTCGTACCAGGAAACAATCTTGAAGAAGCGTTTTTCGCCGGGAAGGTTGTTCTGCAGGGTTGCCAGGCTGTCGTAAATTGAAGTGTTGGTGTTGTGGATGATGTCGGTCGAGACGATCTCGTCCTCCTGAAATTCCAGAACCCCCTTGAGGTAGCTTTCGGAAGCCTTCTTCATGGCGGCGTTGATTTCCTCGATGGAAGTATCCTTGACCGAGCGGAAGGTCAGGTCTACCACGGAACCGGTGGGCGTGGGAACCCGGAAGCTCATGCCGGTCAGTTTGCCTTTGGTTTCGGGAAGCACCTCGCCCACGGCCTTGGCCGCGCCGGTGGTGGAAGGAATGATGTTGATGGCCGCCGCCCGGCCGCCCCGCCAGTCCTTTTTGGAAGGGCCGTCAACGGTTTTCTGGGTTGCCGTATAGGAATGGATGGTGGTCATAAGCCCGGTTTCAATGCCGAACCCTTCCCTGAGGAGCACGTACACGACGGGCGCCAGGCAGTTGGTGGTGCAGCTTGCGTTGGAAATGACGTGATCCGCCGCGGGATTGTACTTGTCGTTGTTCACGCCCATCACGAAGGTGGGGATCTTCTTCTCCTTGCCCTTGGCGGGGGCGGAAATAATCACTTTTTTGGCGCCCGCTTCCAGGTGGCCGAAGGCGTTGTCCCCCGTGAAAAGGCCGGTGGATTCAATCACGTACTCAACCCCGAGTTTGCCCCAGGGGAGGTTTTTCAGCTCCTTTTCGGCCATGACGCACTGAATTTCATGACCGTTTACCACAAGAATATCATCGTCGGCGGCTCCGGCGCTTTTCTTTGTACTGATGGCGGCCTGCATTTTGCCCTGGGTCGAATCGTATTTGAGCTGATAGGCAAAATATTTGGCGTCGGTGGTAATATCGGTAACCGCCACTACGTCTATTTTATCCCTGCCCAGAAGATTCTGGCCTACTATTGACTGAAAAACCAGACGTCCGATGCGTCCGAAACCATTAATTGCGACTTTCATAAAAACCCCCGTTTCGATAATAATTTATATTATAGAGAATAGTTAAAAAAACAGCTTTAGTCAATGAGGCGGCAGCAGGGCGGGGCGCAGAAATGCAGCCCCGGCAGGGGCTGTGTATGCGGAAAAGTAACACACGCCCGGCGCGCGATCAGGGCCGCACCCCCGGACAGAGGGAGGCGGCCTTCAGGCCGCCGTACGCGCCGCGGGGCGCAGGAAAGCGGCCCCGGCAGGGGCTGTTCACGGAGAAACGCCGCCGCGCCCGGCGCACGACAAAGGCAACGCCTTCGGATACAGGGAGGCGGCCTTCAGGCCGCCGTCCGCGCCGCGGGGCGCAATAAAAGCAGCCCGTCAAGGGCTGTTTACGGAGAAAACGCCGCCGCGCCCGGCGCACGACAAAGGCGGCGCAACCGAATAAAGGGAGGCGGACTTCAGGCCGCCGTCCGCGCCGCGGGGCGCGGAAAAGCAGCCCCGGCAAAACATACGCTAAAAACTCAA
>JAISND010000116.1 GCA_031276615.1 Treponema sp.
CCGAAACGGGCGCGCCGTTAAGATCCTGCAAAACCTTTATCACCTGGGGAAGAAAACCGGTGGCGCGAATTTTCCCCAGCGCCATCAGGGCTTCCGCCCTGACCAGGGGATTCGAAAAAGTCGTTGCCACCCGCCACAGATCCGGACCGGCGGCCTGGTGCTTTTCCTGCCCCAGAAGCCCCGCGAGAATAATGGCCTGCTCATCGGCCTGTTCCTTTGCGGTTGCCCCGCTGATGTTGGAATAATCCAAAACCAGACGGTGGAGGGCGTTTGCGTAAAAATCACCCGCGCCGGCCAGATTTAATTCCATCATTACCTGCAGCAGGGAGAGCTGCTCCCCGTTGGTCCGGGCGCCCTGGTAGAGATAACTGTACATCTCAAGTTCTTCGGAGTCCGCAAAGCAGAAAGAAACCGCCGTTATCATCAACAGAAAAACAATTAAAATCTTTTTCATACCATAACTCCTTGACCCTAACGCCCGGCCGGTTTAAAGGCGTATTCGTACCGCACGATCTGGATGGATTCGTCCCGGACATTTTCAACCGTCTTTTTAAGCAGTTCCCCTTCGGCGCCGTATTCATTGGTTACCCTGAGCTGAATCGAACCGTCCGGCCCCTTCTGCTCGTTCTCTATCTCGTGCCCGTCCTGCCAGACCGCGTCGATAAGGGTGGTAACCTGTCCGTCCATGCCCATGATTTTTTGATTTATCAGGTTACCCCGGGCGTCATACCCGTTAAGGGTGGAGCTGATCTTCTGCCCCGCTCCGTTTCTTGTTTCGGAAGAGGCCAGGGTTCCGTCGCTGTTGTAGGTGTAGATGGTCCCGGCCAGCTTTGCCCCGGTCCCGCTGTTTACGGTACGGGCGATGCAGTTTCCGCTCCCGTCGTAAGCGTACTCACTGGAAGAAACAGCCTCCCCCGCCTTGTTGAGCAGGGTTTCCCTCAAAAGGTGTCCCTGATCATCGTACTCGTAAACGATCCTGTTCTTGATCCGGTTTTCGGCATCCCTGGTTATCCTGGCAGACAGCCGGCCCTTTTCATCCTGGTAAATATACTCGATCTGCTCAAGCAGGGCGCCGGAAGCCGAATACCGGCTCTGACCCGTGATGTTAAAGGAAGAATCGTAATCCGTCGTGGTATACTCATCCAGGGATCCGTCGGCAAACAGAACCATCGATTTTGTTTCAAGGGGTATTTGCCGTGTTTTACCGTCCGCCCGGGCGCCTCCCGGCCGGGACGCGGCCGCCCCGCCTGTCGTGGTTTCGCCGCCTCCGGCTGTAGCGCACGCGGCAAAAACCAGTACCGCAAGGCCCGTGAAAATAATTCCTTTCTTCATGTTTTTCTCCCTGACAAGTATGGAAAACCTCCGCCCGGACGGACATGGATTCTCCAGCCTTTATACTATAGTATGTTATAATACGGCAATAATTCAATACGGAAAACGCCTTTGGGCGGAAAAAAGGAAGTAAAAATGCGGATTTTCAACAACCGGATACTTGACGGGGAAGGCCGCGGCCTGATACTCAGAGGGGTAAACCTGGGCGGCGGTTCCAAAAACCCCTTTGGCCCGCCCGGCTGGGGATTGACGGCGGAATCCCTCAAGGTGCGGGAAGACGCCTCCTTTGCGGGCCGGCCTTTTCCCCTTGAGGAGGCCGAAAGCCATTTTGAGCGCCTGAGCCGCGCGGGGCTGACTTTTTTGCGGCTGGTGGTCACCTGGGAGGCCCTGGAACACTCGGGCCCCGGCCAGTACGACGAGGCATACCTGGCCTACCTCCGGAAAATTCTCCTGGAAGCGGAGAAGAAGGGTATTTCCGTTTTTATCGATCCCCACCAGGATGTCTGGAGCCGCTGGACCGGGGGCGACGGCGCCCCTGCCTGGACCCTGGAAAAGATCGGCATGGATATTGACCGGCTGGACCTTACCGGGGCGGCCCTGACCCGGCAGCGCTACGGCGAATTTCACAAAAGCGCCGCCCACCCGGAGGGCGACCCCTTTCCCAGGATGATGTGGCCGGGCAATTACAACCGCTATGCCGCGGCAACCATGTTCAGCCTTTTTTTCGGCGGCAAAACCTTCGCCCCCGGCCTGGACATCGAGGGCGAAAACGCGCAGGACTGGCTGCAGGAACGCTATATCGCCGCCTTCCGGCACTGTTACCGGCGCCTTAAAAACTGCGCCGCCCTTGCGGGCTGGGGCGTTATGAACGAACCCCACTACGGCTTTATCGGGCACAGGGACCTGGGAAGGGCCGAAAACCCTATGGTTCCGCTGGGGCAGAGACCAAGCCCCTGGGCATGCATGCAGGCCGCGTCGGGATACCCGGTGGATGTGCCTTTCCACCGGCTGGGCAAGCCCGTACAGCGGGAAACCTTCAACCCCCAGGGCGTCTCCCTGTTCAGGGAAGGATTCGCCTGCCCCTGGAAGCAGGCCGGCGTCTGGACAGACTCGGGCGGCGAACCAAGGCTGCTCAGGCCGGATCATTTTTCCGCCTCCCGGGACCGGCCCGTGGATTTTACCGGCGGCTTCCTCAAACCCTTTATCCGCCGGTTTATCGAAAGGATGAAAGAGGCAAACGAAAACTGCTTCTTCTTTATCGA
>JAISND010000167.1 GCA_031276615.1 Treponema sp.
AAACTGGTGCTTTTTGCCCTCCCTTTTCTGGCGTCCAATATTGTTCAATCCTTCTATAATGTGGCGGATATGCTCATCGTGGGAAATTTTTCCGGAACCGCCGGCATGTCCGGGGTGAATATCGGCGGGCAGGTCACTTTCATCCTTACCAACACGATTATCGGGCTTTGCATAGGCGCCACGGTGCTTATCGGCCAGTATACAGGCGCGGAAAACCGCCGGGGGCTGGAGCGGGTTACCACGACCATCATCACCCTGCTTGTCCTTGTCGCGGCTGCCCTTACGGCAATCATGATCTTCTGCAGGCAGCCAATTCTCCGGCTGATCAGGACTCCGGCGGAATCCTGGGCGGAAAGCGACCGCTACCTGACGGTTACCGTTTTGGGGCTTGTTTTCATCTTCGGCTATAACGCGCTGGCGGCTATCCTTCGGGGCATGGGCAATTCCCGGCAGCCTTTTTATTTTGTACTCGCCGCCTGTGTTATCAATATCTTCCTCGATCTTGTATTTGTCGCCCTCTTCCACTGGGACGCCTTTGGGGCGGCCCTGGCTACGGTCATTTCCCAGGCCATTTCCATGTTCCTGTGCATCGGTTATATGGTAAAGAACAATTTTCAGTTTGATTTCAAACTGCGTTCCTACAGGATCTACCGGAAAGAGCTGGGCCTTATTTTTAAAATCGGGCTGCCAACCTGCCTGCAGAACAGCATCACCGGTATTTCTTTCCTGTTTCTTAACGCCATTGTAAATATCGTCGGCGGGGTCAGCGCCTCGGCCGCGCTTGGGGCCGTGGGAAAATTCAACAGCTTCGCGTTTATGCCGACCATAGCCGTCAGCGCTTCTATTTCCGCGATGAGCGCCCAGAACATCGGCGCGGGCCGCCTTGACAGGGCTGTCCAGACCTGCCGAATCGGCACGTTCTTCGGGGTTTTGATCACCTACGCCTTCTTTGCCTTCGTGCAGATCTTCCCCGCGTCGGTACTCCGTCTTTTCGGCAGCGATCCGCAGATGATTCAGGACGGCGTTACCTATCTCCGTTCTTTCAGCCTGGATTTTCTGCTCATTCCCTTCATCTTCTGCATTAACGGCTTTCTTATCGGCGGCGGACATACCATGTTCACCCTTTTCACCAACATGCTTTCCGCCGTTCTTCTGCGCGTCCCGGTCTGCTACTTTTTGGGCGTTTCCCTTGACTGGGGCCTTAAGGGAATAGGCCTGGGCGCGCCCGCCGCCAGCGTGGGGGCATTGATCGTTATTATCGTGTATCTCTTTACCGGAAAGTGGAAACGCAACGTGATTAGGCATGATTAGAGCCGGGGGCCTTTCCCGGTTTGCCGCCTGTCCGCGCCGCACGCTGGCCCGAACGCGGATGAAGGGTTATACTTCCCCCATGAGAAGAAAAGACCGTGAAATAAACGATCCCCATGAAATACTTGCGATTATCGCCCGCTGCAAGGTATGCAGGCTTGCCCTTTCCGATGACGGCGCTCCCTACATCGTGCCGCTCAATTTCGGCTATACCTGTGAAAGCGACACTCTCCGCCTGTACTTCCACAGCGCCGCCGGGGGGCGCAAGCTGGATATTCTGAAAAGGAACAACAGGGCCTGCTTTGAAGTTGACTGCGATCACGGGCTGATCGAAGCGGACAGGGCCTGCGGTTACGGCTTTGCCTTTTCCAGCGTTATCGTCTCCGGTACCCTTGAAATTCTTGAGACAGACGAAGAAAAAATCCGCGGCCTGAATGCCCTGATGAAACACCAGACCGGCGGGGATACTGCCTTTAGCTACGGCGAAGCCGATCTGCGCTCCGTTACTGTCCTTCAAATGACCGCCGCCGGATTCACCGGCAAAGTGAAAAAATTTTAAAATAGAGGCTTCCCAAAACCGTGTACGTTAGCGCACAGTCAATTAGTTTTGGAACAGGCTCAACCAGCTTTGTATTTGATGAAGTAATTTCAGTGGAAAATGACTGGGAGACTCTTTCTGATGATGTTGACGACTATTGGGATATACGGGAGGACCGGAAGAAAAAATGACCGGCCGGGACAGCCGGTTTTATAGGGTACCGGATGCAGTGTTACGCGAAATAACAAACAGCAAAAGCCGCCTTTAGGCGGCTCCCAAAACAACCGGTTTTAAAACTGGTTCTAAATCAGTGTCCGTGGGCAGTAAAAGAAAGGGAAGCCTGTCCGCAAAGCCGGTTGCTTTGCGGACAGACTTTCATCACGAGCGGCCTTTGGGCCGCTTAGCTGCATCCTGTCGTTCCTCCGCAGGTATCGCACTTCATGCAGGTGCCGTTCCGTATCAGGGTAAAGGATCCGCCGGCGGGGCAGGGATCGCCCTCGTAGCCCTTGATGCGCGCCTGGGCGATTTTGACAAGCTCGCTCTGTTCCGGCGCCGCCTGTTCCATGACCGGCGCCCTGATCTGCGCGCCCGCCGGCTGGCTTGACGGCGGAATGCCCGCGGAAATCCGGGCCGGGGCATAAGCCCCGCCGTCCCCGGCGGCGGAAGCCTTCGGGCCGCGGCCGCCGGA
>JAISND010000091.1 GCA_031276615.1 Treponema sp.
GGACAGCCTTGCGCGGAGCGGCTACCGGATGGTGTTTACCACCGACGAGCGGGGACGGATTTTGACGCAGACCATGCTGGACGACGGGGACACTGAACTGTGGGTGATTAGGAACACCTGGTCGGGCGAGCGGATCGTTTCTTCCCTCAAGATCGAAGGGGAGGACGAAAGGCTTGCCGAATATGAATACAACGAGGCCGGGGACAGGATCCTTGAGCGTAATTCGCGTAACGAGGTTCTTGAGCGTCTGGTGCGCTCCGAAGGCAAAACGGAAGTGGAGGAACTGTACATGAACGGGAAGCCTGTCCTCCGCGCGGTCTGGGAAGACGGCAGAAAAATTTCAGAGGAAAGGGTACGGGAAAAATGAGAAGCGCCGGCTGGATAGGATTTGTGGCGGGACGTTACATCGGCAGGGGCCGGAAAAATTCGCCTTCCCCGGTTCTGGCGATTCTCGGAATAGCGACCGGCGTGCTTGCCCTTATTGTCATTCTCGCCGTAATGAACGGCTTCCAGCTGGGCTTTATTGAAAGCATTCTTGAAATTTCTTCCTACCACCTGCGGGCTGAAAATTTTCCGCCCGAAAAGACGGAAGAGCTGGAAGGGCTGCTGCGGAACGTACCCGGGGTCACTGCCCTTGTCCCCTTCAGGGAATTTCAGGCCCTTGTCCGCGGAAGGAGGGGACAGCAGGCCGCGCTGATCCGGGGCCTTCCGCCGGACGCGGCGCGGGCCGACGCGGCCATGGGCGCCCGGCTTGAATTCGAATCCGGTTTCTTCGATTTGGCGGAACCCTCTTCGATACTGCTCGGCGCCGAGCTTGCCCGCCGGCTTTCCCTGCGAAGGGGTGACGAACTTGAGATCTTTTCGGTTTCGGGTATTCTTTCCGGCGCGGCGGAAGCCGCCCCGGACGAAACCCCCGCCCTTCCGCCGGACCCCGCCGAAGGCGCCGGCACGGGGAATTTCACTGTTTCCGGCGTTTTCAGAACCGGCTTTTACGAGTATGATCTTGGCTGGGGTTTTGTAAACATCGAAAGCGCCCTGCCGTTTTCCGGTGCGGAGGGCGGGCAGGGCCTGATCCTCGGAATAAAGCTGAAAAACCGCTGGCAGGATCGCCAGGTTCTTGAACTTTTGCGGGGGGAACTGCGGGACAAACCCGGCTTCGAAAACGTAAAACTCACGGGCTGGCGTGACTACAACCGCGCCTTTTTCGGCGCGCTCAGAACCGAGAAACTTTTCATGTTTATTCTGGTGGGACTTATTTTCATTGTGGTGGGACTCAACATCTATCAGGGCCAGCGCCGTTCGGTTCTGGAGCGCCGTGAAGAAATCGGCCTGCTGCGCGCGGTCGGCGGCGGGGAATGGGCGGTGCGCCTTGTTTTTGTCTGCGACGGTGCCATCATCGGCTTTACCGGCGCGGTTCTGGGGCTCTGCCCCGGCCTTCTTGTAGCTTCGCATATACCCCTTTTCTTCACCATCCTGGAGGGAATTGTCAATTTCTTTATCCGTATCATCAACGCGGCAGGCGGACTTTTCGGCGGCGGCGGGGCGGGGGACTTCGCGATTTTTTCTCCCGCTGTATTTTATATAAAGGAAATACCCTCGCGCGTTATACCCCGTGAGGTGCTATTGATATGTATGTTTGGTTTCCTTTCTGCCCTTCTCGCGGCGTGGTTCGCATCGGGAAAGGTTTCACGGATACGGCCCGCGGAGGCGCTGCGTTATGAGTAAGGTTTTAACCGCCGCCGGCATGGCGGAAAATTCCGGTCCGGCAATGGTAAGGGCCGAGAACCTCGTCAAGAATTACGTGTCCGGGGCGGAGACGCTGCATATCCTGAAGGGTTTAAATTTTGAGATTCCCGGGGGAGTTTCCGCGGCGGTGAGCGGACAGAGCGGCAGCGGCAAGAGTACCCTCCTTAACATCATCGGCGGCCTTGACCGCGCGGATTCGGGCAGGGTCTTTGTCGGCGGCCTTGAGATCGGCAGCCTGCCGGAAAACGGGCTTTCCGCCTATCGCGGCCGCCGCGTGGGTTTTATCTTCCAGTTTCATTATCTGCTGAAGGATTTTACCGCCCTTGAAAACGTGATGCTTCCCGCCTATATCTCCGGCATGAAGAAGAGGGACGCCCTGGAAAAAGCCCGGCTCCTTCTTTCCGATGTAAACCTTGAGGACCGCGCCGGCCACTTTCCCTCCCGGCTTTCCGGCGGTGAATGCCAGCGGGTGGCCGTCGCCCGCTCAATGATAAACGATCCCGATGTCATTCTGGCCGATGAGCCGACGGGCAACCTTGATCCCCGTAACAGCGCCCTGGTGGCGGATCTGCTTTACAGGGGCGCGGAAAAATGGGGCAAGACCCTGATCGTCGTTACGCATGACGAAAAGGTCGCCGCCCGGGCCGCGCTGCGCTTTAACCTGGAACAGGGCCTGCTCGCGGAAATCCCGGGCCCGAAACGCGCGGGGAGTGAAACGTGAAAAGCATGAAGGCCGGGGCCGCCTTCTTTATCGCCCTTCGCTATCTCTGGGGACGCGCCCGCGAAGGCGGACGCTACCTGCGGGGCGCCGCCGCCGGAATTGGGGTCAGCCTCATCCCCATCATCGTAACCCTCATTGTCGCCGACGGCATGATCCGCGGCATTGTCGACCGTTACCTTGAACTGGGAACCGGCCATATACAGGTTTTCAACTTTTTTGAACCCGGCGAATTTCGGGAGGCCGGGGAAAAACTTGCCGGTCTTGAGGGCCTGCGCGGGATATGGCAGGAACGGCGGGGCATGGCGGTCATCGCCGGGAGGAAGGGCAGAACCGGGGCCGCCATCCGCGCGATTGATCCTTCCTTCTGGGAAGACAGCGGGGGCTACCTTGTCAGCCTGGAGGGCGTTTCAAAACCGGAAACAGGGCGCGATGTTCTGCTGGGGGAGAGCCTTGCCTCGGCCGTCGGCGCGGAAACGGGGGATACAATCAGAATTTTGACTCTGGGGCAGAGCGCTTCGGGCGGCGGCATGCCCAGGGTAAGCGCCTTTACCGTCCGCGGCATAGTTTCTTCCGGCTACCATGAGCTTGACGCCCTCTGGTGCGTTGTCAGCCCGGAAGGGGGAAACCGGATACTCTTTCCGGAATTTTCGTCCTCAAGCCTGCTGGTAAAAATCGGCGATCCCTACAGGGGCGTGGAGGCCGCGGCCGGTTCGTTCCGTTCCGTTCTTGGTCACGGGTACAGCGTGTATACCTGGAAGGATCTGATGCGCTCCCGGTACAGTTCCTATGTTTCAACGCGGCAGCTCCTTCTTTTTATTATGGCCCTTGTGGTGACTGTCGCGGCGGTGAACGTTTCTTCCGCCACTTCCATGCTTGTCATCGAGCGCCGGCGCGACATCGCGATACTCAAGGCCCAGGGCGCCTCTGCATCCGGCATCAGGAGCGTTTTTCTTTGGGGCGGTTTTTTGACCGGCCTTGCCGGGACAGCCGCCGGAATTGCCGTTGGCCTTTTCATCGGGAATTTTATCAATCAGATCATTTATGCCCTGGAGCGGATACTCAACTTCTTTTCCGGTTTTTTTTCCGCCGGGGAACTGAAGATTCTCGATCCCGGTTATTACCTGGAAACCATTCCGGTTGTGATCGACTGGCCCGCGGTGTTCCTTGTCGGCTGTTTTGCGATTGTCTGCTCGGTGATCGCTTCGTGGATACCCGCCGGGCGGGCCGGCAGACTGATGCCGCTGGAATTATTGAGGAAATATTAGAGGCTTTCCCGAAACTTCGGTTTTTGGAACAAGCTCATTAGGCTAAGCCAGGAAACAGCGTATCCGGCGCCCCGCGGCAATTTCCCGCAGGTCGGGCTCTCCGTCAAGGCAGCGCTTTTCCGCAAGGGGACAACGGCGCGCGAAGGCGCAGGCCGGGTCCGCGCTGTCCGCGCCGTTATCCGCCATGATGTCCCGCGCCGCCGCCGGCGCTTCAACCCCCGAACCCGCCGCCGACGAAAAGAGAAGGCGCGTATAGGGGTGCAGCCCGCGCTGGTAGAGTTCCGCCGCCGGCGCTTCTTCCATGAGCCTGCCCCGGTACATGACGCCGATGCGGTCGCAGAAGTAGCAGGCCACTTTCAGATCGTGGGCGATAAACAGGAAGGAAAGGCGGCGCTTTTCCCTGATGTCGAGGAGCAGGTTGAGGATCTGTCCCTGTACGGAAACGTCAAGCGCGGATACGACCTCGTCGCAGATGAGGAGATCCGGCCGCATCATCAGCCCCCGGGCGATGGAAATGCGCTGCCGCTGGCCGCCCGAAAATTCCGGAGGCTTCCGTTCAAGGTCCCGGGCCGAAAGCCCCACTTCCTCAAGAAGCCCGGCCGCCTGTTCCCGCAGTTCCCTTTCGCCGGCTTTGGCGCCGTGTCCCGAGGACCAGCGGCTTCCGGAGACCAGCACTTCGTAGACGCTCATCCGGGGGTTAAGGGAACGCGCCGGGTCCTGAAACACGTACTTTACCTTTTCGCGGTAACGCTTGAGGGCCCCAGCCCGGAGGCCGCGGACATCGACGGGTCCGGCGTTTTCGGGCGGAACCCGGCCGGCGTCCGGCGCGCCGGGATCGTAGAGGATGGAACCGCCGTCGGCCTCATACATGCGCACCAGAAGCCGGGCGGTGGTGGTCTTGCCGCAGCCGGACTCCCCTACCAGGCCGTAGCTTTCATTTTTGTCGATATAAAAGGAAACGTCATTGACGGCGTTGACAAAGCGGCCGAAGCGCCCGCCGGCACGGGCAAAGAAACCCGCCTCAAGGTTGAACCGCTTTTTAAGGCTGTCCGCGGAAATTAAAGGCACGGGGCGCCTCCGGTACATCTGACTTCCCTTTCCTCGCCGTCCGGGCCTTCCGTCCGCAGGCGCGGTATTTCAGGGCGGCACGCCTCTTTCGCCAGGGGACAGCGGGGCGCGAAGGGACAGCCCGGTTCGGGATGCGCCGGGTCGGTGACCCTGCCGGGAATGACAGGGAGCCTTCCCCGCGAGTAGTGGCTGCCGAAACGGGGCGAAGCCGCAAGCAGCGCCCGCGTGTAGGGGTGGCGCGGATCACTGATGATGTTATGCGTCATTCCGGATTCCATCACAAGACCGCCGTACATCACGAGAATACGATCCGATATTTCGGCTACCAGGTCTATGTTGTGGCTGATGAAGATAATCGAAATGCCGCGGCGTTTCCGCAGGGCGGCAAGGAGTTCCATGATCTGCTTCTGAATGGTCACGTCCAGGGCGGTGGTCGGCTCGTCGGCGATGAGAAGCTCGCATCCCTGCGCCAGAGCCAGGGCGATGCCGATACGTTGCAGCTGGCCGCCCGAAAACTGGTGGGGGAAGCCCGAAAGCCGTTCCCGGCCGCCCCTGATTCCCGTTTCCTCAAGCAGGGCCGCGGCCCTGTCCTTCGCCTCTTCCCTGCCGATGCCGGGAAAGCTGTTCCGGAAGGTTTCGAGAAATACCTTTTCCATGTTCTGGAGCGGATCGAAGGATCGTCCCGGCTCCTGAAAGATCATGCCGATTTTTTTGCCCCGGTATTCCCGCAGCGCCCCGGCGTCAAGCCCGTGAAGCTCGCTGCCCCCATAGCGGACGGAACCGCCCGAAACCGCGTTTTTCGGCAGCAGCCGGGAAATGGCCTGGGTACAGACGCTCTTGCCGGAGCCGCTTTCCCCCACAATGCCAAGGCACTCCCCCCCCGCAAGGACAAAGGAAACGCCCCGCAGGGCATGAATGGAAACGGACTCGCTGCCGCGCAAAACGGAAAAAGACACCGAAAGATCCCGAACCTCAAGCAGGAATGGATTCGCCGCCCCGCGCCTTCCGTCCGGCGGCGCCCCGGACGTTCCGTTATGCGTTCCGGTACGCGCCGCCCCCGCGGTCTGCCCCTTCCTTTTCCGCCAAGGCAGGCCGATCCTGAAAAATACCGTGTGGTAGGGATCAAAAAAGTCGCGCAGGGCGTCGCCGATAAAGTTGAAGGCAAAGGTAACGCCGAGGAGGAACCAGACCGGCGAGAGGAGCCAGGGGTAGGCCTTGAGGTTCGCGATGGTTGAAATATCCCGCTTGATAAGGGAACCCCAGCTTACCGCCGGGTCGGTGATGCCGAGGCCGAGGTAGGAGAGGGTGGTTTCGGTCATAATAAAGCCGGGGACGCTCAGGGCGATGCTGACAACAAGCAGGCTCGCGATTTGGGGAATAATGTGCCGAAAGATGATCACCGGGGCGGGGATCATCTCAAGCTGGCTGTTCTGGATAAATTCTTCCCGCTTTATGGCGTGAACCATGCCCCGAACGGAGCGCGCCGAACCGGGCCAGCCCACCAGCGACAGGATCAGGGTGATCATCATGTAGGATTGTCCGGAATCCATGTTAGACGCCATGAGGGAGCGGAGAAAGAGGATCAGGTAAAGGCCGGGGATGAGCATGAGGAATTCGGCAAGGCGCATGATTGACCAGTCGGTCATGCCGCCGAAGTAGCCGGCAAGGCCGCCGAAAAGAATCGCCAGCGTCAGCGAGATGGCGGTCGCGACAAAGCCGATGGTAAGGGATATGCGGCTGCCGTGGACTATGCGCGAAAAGAGATCCCTGCCGAGGTTGTCCGCGCCCATGAGGAACACGGGGTAGCCGCCGCTCCGCGAACCAGCGCCGCCGGAGGAATCCTCCGCGTTCACGGGGACGGTGGTAAAGAGGCGCCGCTCCAGGGGAACAAGCCCCCAGAGCCTGTAGGGTTCGCCCCTGCCGAAGAATACTATCCGGTGGTACAGGCCTTTAACCCGCACATATTTCCAGTTCACCGAATTGATCACCCGGCATTCCTGGGCAAAGAAGCTTCCCCCCCGGAAACGGACGTTAGGCGGATGGCAGGTGAATTCGGGGAAGGAAGTGTTCGCGCCGTAGGGGGCAATGAAATCGGCGAAGATCATCATCAGATAGAGGACGGCAAGTACCAGGACCGAGGCCATGCCCAGGGGACGGGTTTTAAGGTACAACAGAAACCGCTTCATAAACTTTGCTTTCCCGCTACGGCTTTACTCTTTCCCATAACGGATCCTGGGGTCCACAAGGGCAAGGCAGACATCCGAAATGACCATTCCCAAAAGTACCAGAAAGGAGATAAACATTATATTGGAAAGCACCAGGTTTATGTCTTCCTGCAAGACGGCCTCGTACATGAGCCGTCCGATGCCGGGGTAGGCAAAGATGATCTCCAGAATCAGGGAACCCGAGAAAAGGCCGGCCAGCATGTTCGCGCTGCCGGTGATGAAGGGGTTGAGGGTGTTCCTGAAGGCGTGGCTGAAATATATCCGCCATTCCGAAATGCCCCGTGAACGGAGGCTTGTGATGTAGGGCTGGCCCAGCTGATCCAGCATGGTTGCCCGGATCATGCGCAGGGTTCCGCCAATGCCGCCGAGGAAGGCCGAAAGGAGAGGCAGAAAAACATGATGGGCGTAGGAGAACACGAAACGCGCCGGAGCGTCGGAAAAGGGAAAGACCGGATAGGCCGTGACCGGGAAGAGTCCGGTGAGCGAGGCGAAGAGCTGCAGCAGAATAAGGAGCAGGATTCCCGGAAAGGCGTGGAGTACCAGCGCGAAAAAGGTAACCGCAAGGTCGGCGGGCGTCCCCGCCTTGGTGGAAAAATAAACGCCCAGCAAGAAAGAGAAGAAGGTGATAAGCACCAGGGAGACGAGGTTGAGCAGCACCGAATTGAAAAGCCGCGAAGAAATGAGAAAGGAAACCGGCGCGCGGGAAATGAGGCTTAACCCAAGGTCGCGGTGAAGGATTACCTGTCTGAGCCAGCGGAAATACTGCGCGTAGAAAGGCTGATCAAGCCCAAGTTCCCTGCGCTGGGCCGCCGCCTGCTCCCCGGTAAAATTCCGTTCCGTACTGCCGGCCCGGTCCCCGGCGCCGCCCATAAGCTGCTGCATCATAACCTGGTTGACGATGTCCCCCGGCGCGAGTTCCATGAGGCCGAAAATGGCCAGCCCCAGGAGGAAGAGCATCACCGTCATGGTGAGGAAACGGCCGGTGATGTAGGAAGCCAGGGGGTACTTTTTTTTGAAGCCGTAAAAAGGCCGGAGCAAAAGAACGGCCAGGTCTTTCGGATTTTTCATGTCAGGGCCTTAAATAGAGGCGGGATGTATCGGCGCCGACCATATTGTCGTAATAAAAATTGGTGAAATCCCAGCGGTTCTGCAGGGCGAAAAAACTGCGCGGCCGCATCAGGTAGATCACCGGACATTGTTCCAGAAGTATCTCCTGGTATTCATCCCAGATTTTCTGCGCCTTTTCACGGTCAATGGTGTAACTCCCTTCGTTGTAAAGATAATCGATCCGCGCTTCCCAGTCGGTGGCGGGTTTTTCCTGAAGCGGATGCCAGAGGTGGAGGTTCCCGGTTGAGGGCCAGACGTTTGATCCCTGGGTGGGGAAAAAGGTTATCCCCAGGCCGATAAAAATCGAAGCCCAGTCATGGGTTGCGGTAAGCTGCTCCACCAGTTTCTGAAAATCCGTCGCGCGGATGTTGATTCTGATTCCGATTTTCGCCGCCTCGTCCATGACGACGGAAGCCGTATCCGAATACGTGTTCGCGTCGGCGGGAATGGAAAGGTTGAATTCGACCGCCCTGCCCCCGGCATCGCGCATCACCCCCGCGGCGTCACGCTTCATGCCGATGGAGGCCAGGAGTTCAAGCGCCCTTTGGGGATCGTAGAGGTACCCGAGTCTGATGTCCGGATTGTAATAGGGATTGGGAGGCGGGAAAAAATCGAGCTTGGGTTCGGCAAGTCCCCGGTACACCTGGGCGATAATCCTGTCCCGGTTGAGAAGGCAGCTCATGGCCTGGCGGAATTCTTTTTTGGTAAACCATTCGTACCAGGGGGCGCCGGCGTTTTTCGGATTTTGGTTGAAGCTCCAGAGGCTCGCCCCCAGGGAACCTTCCGCGTTGAAAATTGTGTAATCGTTGGGATTTTTCCTCAAATTGAAAATACCTTTCCTGGCCCTTCCCTGATCCCTGATCAGCTCGTCAAGATCCTCGGGGCGGGCGCTGTAGGTTTCGAGGCCCCCTTCCCTGAAAACCAGAAACTGGGTATTGGTATCGGAGAGAATCTGCATAACGTTTTCTTCAACATAGGGATAGGAATAACCGGCGCTGTCCTTTTCCCAGTAGTCGGGATTCCTGCGGAACACCAGCCGCAGGCCGGGTACATACCCGGTGAGAAACCATTGGCCCATGGAAGGTATGGTTTTCGGATCGGAGGCGATGCTGAAAAGGGCAAGAACGCCGTCAACGCCGCCTTCCCTCTTGGCCTTTTCGTAAATAAAACGGGGCCCGAAGTTCCGGTTCGTGGCAAGCAGGGGATTGGCGTCTATCCGGGGGAAGCGGAAGGCGAAGCGCCGGTCGTCGATTTTCTCGATGACGATGCGGGCCTCGCTGCCGTCTTCCAGGCTGATGAACTGGCTGTTGTAGGAGGAACTGTGAAAGGCCGGGTCCCCCTCGATTTCGTCGTACCAGAAGATCACGTCGTCGCTGGTGACCGGAACCTTCCGGCCGGAACCATAAAAGCTCCAGAAGAGGTTTTCCCGCAGGGTATAGATGACCGAGAGAGTTCCCGCTTCCCCGTCCACGACTATTTCCGGGGAGGCGCAGCGGGGTTTCCATTCCCGGCGGACAACGTCGTAGTCAAGGAACATGTCGTGCATGCTTGAAACAATCGCGCTGGTGGTGGCGTCCCGCTCCGCCACCAGGAGGTTGAAGCTCTTGGGCTCCGCGGTAACGCCGGAATGCCAGACCCCGCCGGGAGGGCCCGGGGCGTAGGCTTCCCCGCGCCACGGTTTGCTTCGGGTTTTCGCGAGTATCTCTTCAAGGCCCTCAACGGAAAGGGCCTCCAGTTCCCCGGGCGCGTATTCCTCTATATGGTAACAAGAGGAGAAAAGTGAAATGAAAGCGGCGCACAGGCCCGGAATTACCGCCTTTTTCATGGTTTTATCATAGCGGGGGCTTTCCGGGGTGTCAATGAAGTAACGCATCCGGACAAGAGTAACGCTAAAACTGTGGCGGAGGCGCAATTGCCCGCCGGAGGCTAGACGGTCGTGACCGTTCCTTACGCACGCTTTGGCGTGGCGTTTTTTCTATCACGCCGTGCGCCCCCGGCGGGAATTTGCGCCTCCGCCGCGGATTCGGGGGTTCTTTTGCCAGTCTGCGATAAACAGGGAAGAACCTAGCAGTTTGTTGCGCTTCGCGCATAAATTGTATAAAAATTCACGAAAGTGAATTTTTATACCTTGCAAACTGCCAAAGGAGCCCACAAATCGGGATTTTTTTGC
>JAISND010000224.1 GCA_031276615.1 Treponema sp.
TCGCCGGGGTTAAATTTTTTAGTTAAGTGATCGCCGATGGCGCCTGTTACTCTTGCGTGTCCTTAGGTATATAGAATGTTTCGTTGTTGTCACGGGTATATCCGGCATAAACGTCCCCCGTTGCGTTGTCCAGGTCTTTTGGAACTGTTTTAAACCCAATCATTTTTGCGGCTTCAAATTCTTCCGTATCCAGCAGGTCATCCCCGCATCCGCCCATTACCAGAACAACAAGCGCCGCCAGAAATACAAATTTTGTACCCTTCTTTTCATTTGAGTTTCTCCTTGCGTGTGAAAAATATTTCCGGACGCGTTCTTGCCGCGCCTTTGCGAGAAAAATACCCCGGCGCGGGCCACTTCCGGAAAATGTGATTTTACGAGAAATTAAAAGTTTATTCGGGGGGGTAAGTCTATATTAGAGAGGTTCCCTATAGAATTACGTCTGAGAGACGCGGGACTCGAACCCACCACCTTCAGCTCCGGAGGCTGACGCTCTATCCAGATGAGCTAGTCTCTCAATGCGGTACAATCCGGTTTGATATGAGGCTTTCCCAAAACTTCAGTTTTGGGAAAGCCTCATATATTTACCATATCCTAACGGGAAAGACCTGTCAAGCTGAATACTTGCCTCTGTTTTCCCGGCATAGTATGCTCTTTTTGGGAGGGGGCGATGCGGGCGGACAGGCGTTTCACCGGAGAGTGTGCCGATCGGCTCAGGACGGAAATAGACGGGGCCGGGGGAAATGAGGTTTTTGCCCTGGGTTATCTGGACGACAAAGGAATTGTTTCCCGGATACGGGTTATCGCCAGGGGAAATGAAAATTCCGTACTTGCCCTGCCTTCCTTCGGCTTTGGCGAAGGGGACGAGGCGGAAGATGTCTTTATCCACAACCACCCTTCCGGTTTTTTGACTCCCAGCGACAACGATTTGGCAATAGCCGGCAAGGCCGCGGAAAGCGGAACCGGCGCCTATATCGTCGATAACGCGGTGCAGACGGTCTATGTAATCGCGGAACCCGTACGCCGCCGCGAAATCAAAAAACTCGACGCGAAAGACATTACGGCTTCCCTTGAGAAAGGCGGAAGCGTGGCGCGGCGGCTGGAAAATTACGAGCCAAGGCAGAGCCAGCTTGATCTCATGGAGCTTGTCATCCGGGCTTTTAATGAGGACTCGCTGGTCGCGGCCGAGGCGGGAACCGGAGTCGGCAAGTCCTTTGCCTACCTGATACCGGCCGTTCACCATGCCTGCGAAAACAGGGAGCGAATCCTGGTTTCAACCGCCACCATCACCCTTCAGCAGCAGCTTTATGAAAAGGATATTCCCCTTGTCACGGAGGCCCTTCAAAAAAAGATAAAGGTCGTTCTTATGAAGGGACGGGGCAACTATGTGTGCAGAAGGCGGATGGAGGATGTCCTGAGGGAACCCGATCTGGATGAGGCCGAATTTGAGGATCTGCGTCAAATCGTAAAGTGGACGGAAACCAGCAAAAGCGGAAGCCGTTCGGATTTATCTTTTTCCCCCTCGGAAACCGTCTGGTCGCGCGTTTGTTCCGAGGCGGATCTCTGCATGGGAATGCGCTGTCCCGAACGGGAGCGCTGTTTTGTCATGTCCCTCAGAAAGGCGGCGGCCGATGCCCGGCTTATAGTGGTAAACCACCACCTGCTCTTCGCCGATCTTGCGGCGCGTCATGAGGGCGCCGGATACGAAGGCACCGTCGTGCTTCCGCCTTACAACCGGATCATTGTTGATGAAGCGCATACAATCGAAAACGCGGCCACATCCTTTTTTTCCGGGGAATTCAGCCGCCTGGGAATTATGCGGCAGCTTGGACGGCTCTACCGGAAACGCCGGGCAGCGAGGAAAGGTCTCCTGATACGCCTTGCGGCCGTTCTTTCCGCGGAAGATGAACTCGATGATCTTGCATCCCTTGTTGAGAGCGTCAAACAGGAAGCCGCCGGGCTTGATTCCGCGGCCCTCGGGCTTTGCGGCCAGGAAGGGGTTTTCCGGTTTTCGCCGGTCAGGGACAACGGCGGCGCGGAAAGGGCGGTTTTTCCGCGCTTTGTGTCGCTCCGCAAAAAGATACTTTCGCTTAACGAAAAGAGCCGGGATCTTCTGGAGAGAGTTTCCCAAAAGAGCGAGGAAGACCCGGCCGTCTGGGAAATCAAAACCGTGCTCCGCAGGCTGGATGATATAGCGGACATCTGCTCCGCCTTTCCCGAATACCGGGAAAAGCCGAAGGATGTCATGTGGATCGAACGCCGCCAGCCCGCCGGGGGAGATTCCTGGGCCGTATTCAACCGGACGCCGGTGGAAATTGCCGAGAACCTGAAGGCCGGCCTCTTCGAACCGGGCAGGACGGTTGTCTGCGTTTCCGCCACGTTGACCACCGGCGGTGACTTCGGCTATTGGGCGGGACGCTGCGGCCTTGGCCTCGTGAAAGAGCGGATGATCCTTACAGGCTGTTTTCCGTCGCCCTTTCCCTACGCGAAGTCCGTGCTGCTGGCGGCGCCGGAGGACGCGCCTCTTCCGGAAGAAGCGGGCTACCAGGAATTTGTCGATCGTTCCGTAGCGGAACTTGCCGCGGCGTCCGGCGGTTCGGCGCTTGTTCTCTTTACCTCCTACCAGTCCCTGCGCAGCGCCTATACCGCGGCTCTGCCCTGCCTGCAGCCCCTGGGCATTCGCTGCCTCAGGCAGGGCGACGATGACCGTTCGCGCCTTTTGCGGACATTCCTTTCCGACGAAAGCTCCGTGTTATTCGCAACAGATTCCTTCTGGGAGGGGGTGGACGCGCCCGGCGACACCCTGCGCCTGGTTATCCTCTGCCGGCTGCCCTTCAGAAGCCCGAGCGATCCGGTTTTTGAGGCCCGCCGGGAACTTCTTGAGAAACAGGGCGGGAATCCCTTTATGGATCTGTCCCTGCCGGAGGCGGTGATGAAATTCAAACAGGGCTTCGGCAGGCTCATGCGCCGCTCAAGCGATCACGGCGTGGTGGCTGTCCTTGACGGCAGAATCCTCAAAAAGCGGTACGGTTCCTTCTTCCTCAAATCACTGCCGGAAACTAGGACAAGTTTTACGGATTTGAACGGCATTATACGCAACGCGGAAAATTTTTTGTTCGCAAAGTAAGGTACGGGAAAAACCCGCTTGCCGGGCATTTCCCAAAACTGAAGTTTTGGGAAAGCCTCTACTTTTTACGGAATTTGAGTACGTTCACCGCGCCGTTTTCGTCGGTGTAGGTCAGGGTTGAGGCCCCGCCGGATTCCCCCAGGGAGGCTTCGGCCGCGCTGTAAAGTTTTTCGTCCCTGCTTTCCCGGTGCAGGCGTTTGGTGATCCGGTTGTATTTGAAATTAATCGGGTTTCCGCCGCGTACCTGCAGGGTGTACTGCATCTCGTTTCCGTTCCGCTGGATAATAACATTGCTGACATCAATGCCCGCGTCTTTACCGTCCTTTGTCCAGGATTCAAGGGCGGCGTTAACCGAATTCCGTACCTGGGCAAAGAGAGGCGTGACAAGAAGAAAAATCACGGGCAGAATCAAAATACGTTTCA
>JAISND010000236.1 GCA_031276615.1 Treponema sp.
AGGCCAATATACTTTGCCTTTATATGCGCCCGCCCTGGCTTTTGCCCTGCGGCTCATTGACTTTCTCTCGTAAAACATTTATACAGTATATGCAATGTTTATCGAAAAAAATCGATCGAATTACGGCATACATGTCCGCAGGACTAAAACAATACAGGCTGCCGCGGTGGTAATTGCGGTGATTCTCCTTGCCTCCATCCCGGTTTCTTTTATACGGGGCTCCGGAAACAGGCCGGGTGGTGAAAAAAAAGAGCTGCTCCGGTTCTGGGAAGAGGGTTCCTTTGATAAAGTTTTCAGTACAAGCAAGACAGCCCTGCTTTTAAACCCGATGGATTATTTTATGCTTACCATCCACGGTTTTGCCGCCTATCAGATGGGAATTTCCCAGATCAATAATTTCGACACCCTCCTCTATATTGATGAATGTATCTGGTCCCTGCGCAGGGCCCTTCTCCTTAAAGATTCCGCCCGTGACGGCAGGGTGTATTACGTTCTTGGAAAAGCCTACTCCTGCAAGGGAAGCGACTATGCCGATCTTGCGGTCAAATACCTTGAAAAGGCACGGAATCTTTCATATAACGCCGCGGACATCAGCGAATATCTGGGGCTTGCGTATGCCGCGACAGGCGATTACCGGAGCAGCGTGGAAGCTTTTTCCCTGGCGCTCCGGCCGGACGCCGGGGATTCCGCCGCCGGAATTCCGGTTTCCGCAAACGCCTCCGATTTACTGCTGGTTTCCATAGCCCGTTCATACATGGCCCTTGAAGAAACGGAATCCGCCAGGGCCTATCTTCTTCGCTGTATCGAAATTTCAAGGGATTCGGAAACCAGATGTACCGCGCGCCTGCTTCTGGGTGAAATTCTCGGGGATTCGGGAGATCTTGAAGGGGCGGAAGTGCAGTTTGCCGGTATCATTGAAGAAACCGGCGAAAACGCGGAAGCGCGTTACCGGCTTGGAGAACTTTACGCCCTGAAAGGGGATACCGCCAGAGCCCGCGCCGAATGGCGGCAGACCCTCAGGAAGGATCCCGCCCACGCAAAAGCGCGGGCACGGCTCAATCTGTAGGGAGGGGGACAGTATGTTTGGCAGAAATTCATCGGATATTGGCGTTGATTTGGGAACCTGTAATACGCTTATCTACGTCCGTGGAAAGGGTATTGTGCTGAATGAACCTTCCGTGGTGGCGGTCGAGCGGGGGACAAAACGGGTCATGGCCGTCGGCGCCGAGGCAAAGCGCATGCTCTGGAAAACCCCGGAGAACATTATCGCCATCCGGCCCCTGAGGGACGGGGTCATTGCCGATCTCGAATCCACCGAAAAGATGATCCGCTATTTCATTTCCAGGGTTCTTCCCCGCTACCGGTTCATAAAACCGCGTATGGTCATCGGCATACCGTCCTGCATCACCGAGGTGGAACGCCGCGCCGTTGAGGAAAGCGCCTACAAGGCCGGCGCCAGGGAAGTCCACGTAATTGAGGAAAGCCGCGCGGCGGCGATAGGGGCGGATATTCCCATCTGGGAACCGGCCGGGCACATGGTCTGTGACATCGGGGGCGGCACCACGGAAATTTCCGTTATATCCCTGGGGGGCATGGTGGTGACCAACGCCATACGCCTGGGCGGCGACGAATTCGACGAGGCAATCATCAAGCATGTGCGGAGCATTCACAATCTTATCATCGGCGAGCAGACCGCCGAACGGCTCAAGATTGAAATAGGCAACGCCTCCCCGGACAAGACAATCGAGAAGGTTGAGGTAAAAGGGACGGACGCCATTACCGGGCTTCCCCGCCGCCTTGAAATCGACTCCGTCGAGGTTCGGGAGGCCCTCAAGGATCCGATTACCCAGATCATCGACGAAATCAAGTCCACCCTTGGAAAGACGCCCCCGGAACTGGCCGCCGACATCGTGGAAAGGGGCATTGTGATGACCGGAGGTGGCTCGCTGCTCAAGGGACTCGACAAACTTATTTCCAGGGAAACCGGCGTGCCGGCCTTTATCGCGGATCGTCCCCTGGATTGCGTCGCCCTCGGGGCGGGTAAATATTTTGACAACGCGAAAGACAATACCAAAAACGCCTATGACAGCCTGAACGGGTAAGGAAAATGCAGACAGGGGGGGGCAGAACACCAAAAACCCGTTTTTCCGCCGCGGCTTACGTTTTTGCGGCCCTTATGCTTGTTTCCTTTTCCATGCTTCTCCTTTCAACCCGCAGCTTCATGGTAAATTTCAGGGATCTTGGCCTGTCCGTTTTTTCAGGCGTCCGCGGCGGTATTTACGAGCTTACTTCCCTTGTTTCCCGGGCAGCGCTTTCCATACGGGAGCTTGCCAGCCTCAGACGGGAATATGCGGAGCTTTCCGGCAGGGTTGCCCGTTACGAACAGCTTGAACGGAGCGCCGCCGAAATAGGCCAGGAAAACGTCCGTCTCCGTGAACAGCTGGGCTTTTCCGGAACCCTCACCTACCGCCACATTCCGGCGGAATTCATCGGCAGGGATCCGGACAATCTTTTTTCCGCCCTTGTCATCAACAAGGGAATACATTCCGGTGTTAAAAAAAATATGGCTGTCATCGCCTGGCAGAACGGCGCCCAGGGGCTGGTGGGCAAAGTCATCCAGGCCGGACAGTTTGAAAGCCTCGTCATGCCCCTGTACGATCCCGGTTCCTTTATTTCCTCGCGGCTTGCGGTATCCCGCTATGAGGGAATAGTGGAAGGGCAGGGGAGTCCGGAAGTCCCCCTCCTCATGCGTTTCATTCAGAAGCGCGCGAGGAATGAAATCAATTACGGCGACATGGTCGTAACGAGCGGCCTTGGGGGCGTATATCCGGCCGGGGTCAATATAGG
>JAISND010000252.1 GCA_031276615.1 Treponema sp.
TCGCGGTAGGAGCGGCGGTACTCCATGCCGTACTTCTCCTCAAAGCCTTCGATCTGGCCGTGGCCGAACATGGGAAGCCCCGGCATGGTCACCAGGAGGGTACAGATGCCGAAGTACTTGTCCCCCTTGCCGAACTGGGCAGCCGCGGTTTCCTCGTCGGGGTTGTTCATAAAATTCACAAAACGCTTGAGTATCTCGGGATCAAACTCCAGGGTGTTTTTAATGGTAGCCCGGTACTTGGCGTTTTCCTCGTTCTTCAGCATGTTCATAAAGGCGGAATTGTAAACCCGGTGCATGCCCAGGGTACGGACAAAGTAGCCTTCCATCATCCAGAAAGCCTCGGCCAGCAGCAGGGTATTGGGCGCTTCCGCCGCGCAGCGGTCTACCACTTCGCGCCAGAATTCGTTGGGTATGCGGCGCTCGAATTCATCGCTGGTCAGGGCGTGCTCCGCGCGGCTCGCAATGTCGCCGCCGTGCCCCGGCTCCGGGTACCAGAGCCGCTGTATGTGCCGCTTGGCCAGGGTCATGGCCGCGTCAAAGCGCACTATCGAAAACTGCCGGCAGACCCCCACGATGGTACGGATCACCGCTTCCCGCGCCTCGGGGTTGAGAAAATCGATCTGGGCCGTATCGTTCCAGGGCATGGAGGTTCCGTCGTTGCCGTGGTAGATGTAACGCACCTCGCCGCTGCGGTTGTCGGTGCGCTTAAATACCACCGCCGCGTCGCTGCGGGTAAAGTAATGTTCCTCAATCTGAACGGTAACATCGTCGCGTCCGGAAAGGTTGCCGCAGTTGTAGTTGTAGGAAGGAAAGGGCGGATGGGGAAGCTGAAGAAAACGATCCGGGTGTTCGATGACCCAGCGGCTGTCTATGCCCGTGTGGTTGGGAACCATGTCCGATCCAAGGCGTATGCCCCTGCGGGAGCAGCGTTCCCGCAGATTTGTCAGCGCCCCCCAGCCGCCCAGTTCGGCGGCGATGTCGTAGTCGTAGAGGCTGTAGGCGGAAGCCGCGGCTTCGGGGTTGCCTGTCCACTGTTTGATGATCTGCGAAGCCCTGCTCCGCTCCCAAAGGCCGATAAGCCAAAGCCCGGTAAATCCCCGGCGCGCCAGCCCGTCAAGTTCCTCATCGGGGATCTGGTCAAGCCGGCTTATCTCCCGTCCGTATTTCCGCGAAAGCTGGAAAAGCCAGACCAGGGTACTCTTTGCAATCAGCACGGTCCGCGGCATCCAGTCCTGGTCGGGGCTGAAGCGCTCGTATTCATCAAGGCCCTTATAGGTCAGCGCCTCGGTGGGGCCGGGGCCGAAAAAACCGGGCTTTTCTTCTTCTTTTATAACATCCAGGCCGATAAGCAGCCGGGATATGAATTTGGAAACAAGAAGGCCCCAGCGCCTGCGCATAAACTCGAGCTGGCCCGTAAGGGAATCCGGCGAGGCAAGGGCGGGAGCGCGAAGCATGTCCCACAGGCTCTGGCCGTCGGGGCCGAAGGGCGGCAGCTCCTTAAAGTACGCCTTCAGTTCCTCAATGGCCGCGGGGTACACGGTTTTTTCCGCAAGCTCCCTGTCGTCAAAGAGGAATTTGAAAGGCGCAAAGCCGGGGTTAAGATTCGCCAGGGAGAGAAGCATGGTCTCCTCAAGGGAAAGGGCGCGGCAGCTTTCGCCGCCCTCGGTTCCGCGCAGGTATTCATCTATGCCCTTTTTTCCGGCGTATACCGGCTGGGGAGGAAACTGTCCGGAAAAGGCCCCGAGAAGCCCCGCGGTTCTGCCGTCGCCCAGTTTGTTTCCCAGCCTGTCCAGGCAGGATTCAAAGACGCCGGGCTGTACCTGACGGCGGTACAGGGCTACCACATAGTGAAGGATTTCGTCGATAAGGCCCATGGCGTAGAGCTGCCCCGCCCTGACAAAACGCTCGGGATGGGCAGGATCGGTTTTCGCGTTGAACCGGGCCGCGAGTTCCCGTACCTGGCGCAGATCCGCCAGAACCACATTTCCGGTCAGGGAAAAAAGGCTTTCTTTAAGCCCGTATTCGTTGCGGACATCCCGGTTTATATGAAATTCCATCACCGCGCCGCGCCTGTCCGCGGAAAAAGTACAAACGGAGGCAGGCGCCAAAGAGCCGCCGGCAGCTTTTTTTTCAATTTTGGAAAGAGAGATTCGCAAAATTTTCATGATTTACCCCCGTTTTCATTCGCCTTTCCATTATAATACGAAAATTATTCATTGCACAGGGGAAATTATGATGATCAGACAGGGGGACGGACGCCCGCCCCCCTGAGTCGATTCTTTTTATACGCCATTAGGGCCGGGAATTCCCGGCGTTCGCGGAATGTTCAGGAATGAATTGGTCCGGAATCCAGTTCCAGAAGGGCGCGCACGTAGATGCGGACAGCATCCTGTAACTGTTGTATGTCTGCCGCTTCGTCAACCTGATGCCCCCGCCCTTTATGCGGCCCGAAGGGAGGATCCAAATCACGGCGGCCCGCGCCAAAGCCCAGAGAATTGGGTAATTTGCGCGCGTGCGTTCCTCCCGGCATGACATAGGGCGCGTTATCTGTACCGAGTTCTTCGTTTACGATGTTATTTAATTTTTGCACAACAGGATCATCCGCGGGAGTATAGCGCGGCGCATTGTTTGCCGCGTTTAAAAGAGTATATCCGTATTTCAGCGCCCTGCGTATAACGCGCCCGGCAAGTTCGTCCAACGGGGCGCTGATGGCGTAGCGTACGTTGATGCCGACCGTCAAAAGCCCTCCCGCCGTGCGCGCCGTACTTCCTGTATGGGTTGTTTTACCGGAAACGTCATCTTTAAAGTCAATATCCAGGCCTTTTCCGTAATAATCACGGAATGAATCCGCGATAAAGGCAAGCGCAGGTTTTGCTTTTGAATCAGCCAGTTTTGCTTTTACAAGCGCATCGGCAAGTTTTTGCAGGGCGTTTATTGTCCCTTCGGGGTACGCGGTATGCCCGCTGATACCTGTTGCGGCAATTTTTACCGTGTTTTTTTTACCCGTCTCTACGGAAAACTCCCTGCCAAGCTTTGCTTTTACATCTGCCGCGGTAAATCCCGTTATAACAGCTTCCGCGTTATCGGGTACAATGTTGGAAGCCCTGCCGCCGTCAAATTTGAGCAGGTTTCCCGCGGGAATCCCCGTAGTAAACTCGGCGGTAAAAATGCCTTTTTCTCCGTTGCACACGGGAAAACTTGTATCGGCAATGATGGAAAGCAGGGGAGGCGTATCAACTTCGAGAAAATGCGCTACATCTTTCATGCCGCTTTCTTCGTTTGCGCCAAGAAATTGAAATACCGTATGATTAAGTCTGATATTGTTTTCTTTAAAAAAACTTAACGCATACAATACGGCCATTGCGGGTCCTTTGTTGTCGGAAGAACCGCGTCCGAATATATACCCGTCTTTTTCAAACGCCGCAAAGGGATTCCGCGGAGTCGTCCAGCC
>JAISND010000024.1 GCA_031276615.1 Treponema sp.
TCCGGCGCGGCCCTTCCTTCGCCGCGGGCCTTTGTGATTGCGCCTGATGAACCGGCGCCGCGGCCTCTGGAGCTTCCCGCTTTTGCCGCCTGGCCCTCCGGGGAAGGCTGGGACGCCGATGCGCTGCGTCTTGGTCCCGACGGTTTTTGGTATTTCAGGCTTGTGAAAAAAGACCTTCCCCCGCCCGGGATTGTCTGCCGCCGCAGCCGGAACCTGGACGGCGAAAGCGAGGAGGTTTCCCCCGGGGCCTTCCGGAACTCGGCGCTGCCCGAGCCGCCTGCCGCCGCCCCGCCCGCGCTCCGTGCCGTGCTGAACGCCGCCGGCGCCCTTTCAGGCGGCGCCGCGGCCACGGTGGTTTCGCCTGACTTTGCCTGGCTGCGCCGTTTCACCGCCGGCGGGATTGACGCCGGCGCGGACAGCGCGGCGGGCGTGGCCGAATCGGGCGGCGGACGGATCAGCGGCTATTACCGGCGGGAAGGGACCGGGGCTTTCGCCCTGACGGCGCTTCCCGACGGCCGGGGCTTCTTTGCCGCGGAATCCGCGGACGCCGCCGGGGTTCCGGAGATTCGTCCCTTTACGCTGCCGCCGCTGCCGGAAAGATTCGTCTATACCTGCATCGGTCTCGCGGGGGATACCCTCTTCGCCGCCTGGGAGGAGCAGGAGGATTTCAACATAGGCGCCGCGGGTTTTATGATCATCGCCTTTCCCCGGGACCGCCCGCTTCCCCGTGCTTATCCACCAACGGAATCCGGAACGCGCAATTGACACGTTTTCTCAATCCCGCTACACTCTTCATATGAACCGGAATATACCGTCAGGGCAAAGGACAGGAATCTCTTTCGCGATTATCCATCATTATCATCATGTCCGCGCTTCCGGAGTCCGGTGACCTGCAGGGTCATTAAAAGCCAATTCAGCCGTGGACTCGCGGATTTTTCCGGAGGGGTTCACGGTTTTTTTTTGCTCCGCGGCCCCGGGGCACGGCGCAATAAGGAGAGAACATGGAAAAACTTCGGATTCTTATTCCCAAGGGGAGGATCTTTGACAATGTTTCCCGGCTTTTTTCCGAGGCGGGATTCCCCATTTATCTGGCCGACCGCACCTACCGGCCGGTGATTGCCGCGGACTGGCTCGACGCCAAGATCATGAAGCCCCAAAACGTGGGCGAACTTCTTGAGCTGGGCAGCCACGACGCGGGCTTTACCGGAGCCGACTGGATAAAGGAAAGCGGCGCCGATGTTGAAAATATCCTCGATCTGGGTTTTGACAGGGTGAGTGTCGTGGCGGCGGTTCCCCGGGATTTTGATGAAGCGAAACTGCGTTCCGGAAAGATCGTGGTCGCCACCGAGTATGTGAACCTTGCCGAATCCTGGCTCGGGAAATCCGGCTATCAATACCGCATACTCCGTACCTACGGCGCGACCGAGGTGTTCCCCCCGGACGACGCGGACATGATCATCGACAATACTTCTTCCGGACAGACCCTGCGGGACAACGGCCTCAGAATCATCGACACGCTTCTGGAATCTTCCACCTGCTTTGTGGTTTCACATTCCGCCCTTGCCAACGCGGAAAAACGCGGCCGCATTGAAGAGCTGGCCATGCTCTTCCGGGCGGTGCTGGACGGCCGGGAAAGGGTCATGCTGGAAATGAACATCCCCAGGGATCGTTTTGAATCGATAGCGAAGGGGCTTCCCGCCATGCGCAGCCCCACCGTGGCGCCCCTCTACGGCGATGAAGGATTCGCGGTGAAGATCGCGGTTAAAAAAAACGAGATTCCGGATATTATCCCCCGGCTCAAAAAACTCGGCGCCCTCGATATTGTGGAGTACGATCTGCGGAAAGTCGTGCCCTGAGGGATTCAAATCCATGAAGCATAACAAGGAGGAACTTATGGCAAGAACGGCGGAACTTACCCGGCGGACAAAAGAGACCGGCATTACGGTAAAGCTGAACCTCGACGGAAGCGGAGCGGTAAAGTTCGATTACCCCATCGGCTTTATGGTTCACATGCTCAACACCTTCGCGCGGCACGGACTCTTCGATCTGGAAATAAAGGCGTCGGGCGATCTCGAGGTGGATCAGCATCACCTGGTTGAGGATACGGGCATTGTTCTGGGCCAGTGTTTCGCGGAGGCCCTGGGGGACAAAAAGGGAATTCGCCGGAACGGAAGCTGCCTGTTCCCGATGGACGAAACCCTCGCGCGGGCGGCGGTTGACATTTCGGGCCGGCCTTACCTCGTGTTCGACGCCCGGCTTTCGGGCATACCCCTGACATCCGCGGCGGCGGATCCTCCGCCGTCTTTCGCCGGCGCGCCGGGGCAGGCGGCAGGTTCCCGTGTTTTCGTGTTTCAGACGGACACGGTTGAAGATTTCTGGCAGGGCTTTGTCAGCTCCGCGGGCATTGCCCTGCACCTGGACGTGCTGCGCGGGCGCAGCGATCACCACAAGATCGAGGCGATCTTCAAGGCGGCTGCCCGCGCGCTCCGCGCCGCCTGCGAGTTTGACGAACGCGCTCGGGACGCCGTTCCTTCCACCAAGGGGAGCCTTGACATTCCGGGCTTCAACGGGCAGGCGGTGATAGTATGAGAGGCACGGAAAACAGGACTGGCCTTGTGGGGGTGATAGACTACGGCGCCGGAAACCTCGGTTCGGTGATGAACGCCCTGAAGCGCCTGTCCGTTCCCGCGCGCTTTGCGGCGGGGCCGGAGGAGCTTGTTCCCGCTTCATCGCCCTTTGAAAAAATCATCTTCCCCGGCGACGGCCACTTTGCCACCGCCGTGACATCGCTGGAAAGATCCGGTTACGGCGCGGCGATTAAAGAATGGATAAAAGCCGACAGGCCCTTCCTGGGAATCTGCATCGGCCTTCAGCTCCTCTTTGAATCTTCGGAAGAAGCGCCGTCCGAAAACGGCAGGGAGCCGCGGGGACTGTCCGTTATTCCCGGTACGGTACGCCGTTTTCCCGGACGCAAGGTTCCCCAGATCGGCTGGAATCAAACCGCGGCAAAACCGGGATCAAAACTTTTCCGGGGTTTGCGGGAGAACAGTTTTTTCTATTACATTCATTCCTATTACGCCGATCCCCCGGACGCTTCGGTAGTCGCCGCGGAGGCGGAGTACTATGTGCCGTACTGTTCCGCAATAGAGCGCGGCGCCCTGGCGGCGTTCCAGTTTCACCCCGAAAAATCCGGCGCGGCGGGACTCGCGCTGCTTGAAAACTGGGCGGGGGCCTGACATGCAGGCAAAGCGTATTATTCCCTGCCTTGACGTTGATGACGGCAGGGTTGTGAAGGGAGTCAGGTTCAGGGGCCTTCAGGACGCGGGCGATCCGGTGGAGATGGCGCGGCGTTACAACGACGGGGGCGCCGACGAGCTTGCCTTTCTTGACATCGGGGCTTCCTACAAAAGCCGCGCCACCCTCCTTGACGTGGTTCGCAAAGTCGCGGCGGAGGTGTTCATCCCCCTCTGCGTGGGCGGCGGCATCCGCGGCGTGGAGGACATGAGGGAGGCGATGAACGCCGGGGCGGACAAGGTTTCGGTCTGCACCTCCGCGCTCAAACGGCCGGGGCTGCTTTCCGAGATGGCAAAGGCCTACGGCAGCCAGTGCGTGGTTCTGTCGATAGATGCCAAAAGGACGGAGTTTCCGCCGGGAGGAAACGGCGCGGAGTCCGGGGCCGGCTGGCACGCCTATTCCCACGGCGGCAGGACAGACACGGGAATTGACGCCGTGGAGTGGGCTGTCCGCGCGGTTGAACTGGGCGCCGGGGAGATCCTTCTCAACTCCATTGACGCCGACGGCACCGGCGCGGGCTACGATCTGGAACTTACCCGCCGTATTCTTGAGGCCGTACCGGTTCCGGTGATCGCCAGCGGGGGCGCGGGAACGCTGGAGCAGATTGCCGGCGTGCTGCTCGGCAGCTGGCCCTCCGGCGCGGCGGGCCGGGCCGCCGCGGATTCCGCTTCCGCCCAGGGAGCGGACGCCGCGCTGGTCGCTTCGCTGCTTCACTTCGGAAAAACCACAATAGGCGAAATAAAAAGATACGCGGAATCAAAGGGGGTATGCGTCAGATGGTAAGGGGATTGTATGGTTGTAGCTTCGATTGATTTGCAGGGCGGAAAGGTTGTCCAGCTCAGGCAGGGTACGGAACTGGTTTTGCAAAGGGACAATGCCCTGGAACTTGCGGAAGAATTTGATCGTTACGGCGAGGTTGCGGTAATCGATCTTGACGCGGCGGCGGGCAGGGGATCGAATCTTGAAATGATTAAGCCCCTTCTCAGAAAGGCCGAGTGCCGTGTGGGCGGCGGAATCAGAAGTCCCAAACAGGCAAGGGAACTGGTAAGCCTGGGCGCGAAGAAGATCATCCTTGGTTCGGGCGCTTTCCGCAATCCGGCCAAAAAAGGCGCGGGGATTGGGGGCGGCGAATTCGGGGTGAATACCGAATTTCTTGAAGCCGTGTCCGGGGAGATAGGCCGGGAACGGGTGATCGCCGCGGTTGATGCGCGTAACGGGGAAATTGTTGTTGACGGCTGGAAAACCCCCACCGGGCTTGATCTGATCGGGGCCGCCAAAGCGGCGGAACCCTATGTTTCGGAACTGCTTTTTACCTGCGTAGAGCGGGAAGGTTCCCTGACGGGGATTGACCTTGAGCCGGTACGGAAACTCCGCGAAGCGGTTTCATGCCTGATCACCGTCGCCGGCGGCGTTTCATGCCTGGAGGAAATCGGGGCTCTCTCCGCCCTGGGCTGCGACGTGCAGCTCGGCATGGCCCTCTACACCGGCAGGGTGAACCTGGCCGAGGCCTTTGTCCGCGGCCTTGACTGGAAAAAAGGCGCGTGTCCGCCGGGCAGTGCCGCCGCGGAATCTTCCGGCGCCGGATGTCCCGCGCTGCTCCCGGTCATCGTCCAGTCGCCGGGCGGCCAGGTCCTGATGACGGCCTTTGCCGACAGGGAAGCGTTACGCGAAACTTTCGCGCGGGGCAATGTCTGCTTTTACAGCCGCCGCCGCGGCGGACTCTGGATGAAGGGCGAAAGTTCCGGCAACACCCTGCGCCTTGTCCGCCTGCGCGCCGACTGTGACCGTGACGCGATCCTGGCGCTTGCGGAACCCGCCGGCCCGGTCTGCCACACCGGATCCTGGTCGTGCTTTGCGCTTGACCGGCAGTACACCTGGGAACTGCTGCAGTCAATCGTGGCCGGACGCCTGCGAAACCCTGTCCCCGGTTCCTATACGGCAAGCCTTGACGACGGGCTTGTCAGGGAGAAGGTGATGGAAGAAGCCGGAGAGGTCTGTTCCGCCGGAACCCGCGATGAAATTGTCCGGGAAGCCGCGGATCTTTTCTACTTTACCACCGTCCTTATGACCCGCGCGGGGGTCACGACGGCCGAAGTGCTGGACGAACTGGACAGAAGGCACAAAAAATGAGCGTCTACTGGAACACCCGCGTCACACGGCTTTCTCCCTATGTTCCCGGCGAGCAGCCCGGGGACAAAAAATTCGTCAAACTTAACACAAACGAGAATCCCTTTCCGCCTTCGCCGAAGGTCATTGAAGCGATAAAGAAGGCGGCCGCTGAGGACCTAAGACTGTATCCGGATCCGGCCTGCGCCGAATTCCGGGAAGCCGTTGCCGCGCGCTATCATGTCCGGCCCGAACAGGTTTTTGCGGGTAACGGCTCCGATGAGGTTTTGGCCTTTGCCTTCGGCGCTTTTTTTGAGAACGGCGCGCCGGTTCTTTTCCCCGATATTACCTACAGCTTCTACCCAGTCTACGCCGGCCTTTGGGGTATTCCCTGCCGTACCGTAGCCCTGGACGAAGATTTTTCCATCCGCCCCGGGGACTACCGCGTTCCCTCGGGGGGCCTGGTCTTTCCCAATCCGAACGCCCCCACCGGCAGGGACCTGCCCCTTGGGGAGATTCTTTCGCTGGCGGAAAGCCTTGAAGCGCAAAAGCGCGTGCTGATTCTTGACGAGGCCTACGCCGCTTTCGGCGCGGAGTCCGCCGTTCCCCACATCAACGGGCATCCGAATCTGCTCACCGTTCATACCCTTTCAAAGTCGGCCTCCCTCGCGGGCCTTCGGGTGGGCTTCGCCATCGGCAGCGGGGAACTAATCGAAGGACTCTGCCGGATGCGGGATTCCTTCAATTCCTACACCCTGGACAGGCTTGCCCTGGCCGGCGCGGCCGCGGCGATGCGGGATTCGGCCTGGTACGACAGGATCAACCGCGGCGTGATCGCCACGCGGGAGCGCGTCTCGGCGGAACTGTCCGCGCTGGGTTTCACCGTGATTCCCTCGAAGGCCAATTTCGTTTTTGTGAAACCCCCCGGCGGGAAGGGAAACGCCTCCCGCGGCGACGTTTTTTTCGGCGCCCTTCGCGGGCGGGGGATACTGGTACGGCATTTCAACAAACCGCGCATCGCCGATTACCTGCGGGTGAGCATCGGAACCGACGGGGAAATGGACCTGTTTCTGGCGGCCTGCGGGGAAATTTTGGCGGAGGCCTGAGCCTTTCCTTTGCGCTTGGATGGGGGTATCCATGAAAATTATCACGGGCGCGGAATTTGATTCCCGCCGGGAAATTCTTTCTTCGCGGCAGGATGATGAAGATGTCAACGCCGCGGTGCGGAAAATAATCGCCGCGGTACGGGCAGAAGGCGACGCGGCGCTCCGGCGTTATGCGTCACAATTCGACAGGGGTTCCCCCGAAAATCCCGAAGTGCCCGCGGCGGCACTTGAAGCGGCGGGAGAAAAACTTCTCCGGGACGATCCCGAATTGGCCGGCGCCCTTGCGCTCGCGTCGGATCATATCAGGCGTTTTTCGCTGGAGCAGAAAAGGCAGCTCGCCGGCTTTGAATACGAAATGGCCCCCGGCCTCATTACGGGCCAGCGGGTAATCCCGGTGGAGCGGGCGGCCGTTTATGCCCCCGCCGGGCGTTTCCCCCTTGTCTCAACGGTGCTTATGGGGCTGCTGCCGGCCTTTTGCGCCGGCGTGGAAGAAACGCTGCTTGCCTCGCCGCCCATGGAGGACGGCCTCCCCGACAGGCGCATCCTGGCCGCAGCGGGCATTGCCCGCGCCGCCATGGGCGTTGCCTGCGGCGGGGAAGCCGCCGCGCCGCCGGACGCCGCTCCCGCCGGCCCGCGCCTGCGGGTTTTTGCCATCGGCGGCGCCCAGGCAATCGCGGCGCTTGCCCTGGGCACGGAAAGCGTTCCCCGCTGCGACGTGATCGCCGGTCCGGGAAACAGGTACGTGGCCGCGGCAAAGCGGCTTTTATTCGGCGAGGCCGGCATTGACTTTGTCGCGGGGCCGACCGATGTGCTGATCATCGCCGACGGTTCCGCGGTATCTGCCGGCGCGGCCGCGGACAGATCCGTCCCCGCCGCTGACAAGGCCGCGGATCTTGCCGCCGCGGACATGCTTGCCCAGGCGGAACACGATCCCGACGCCCGCGCCCGGCTCCTTGTGCCGAACCGGGAACTGGCGGAAAAAACCCTTGCCGCCCTTGAGCGGCGCCTCGCGGGGCTTTCCACCGCCGCCATCGCCCGCGCTTCCCTTGACGCCGGAGCGCTTGCCGTTGTCTATAAAGACCGGGACGAGGCCATACGCATCGCCAACAGGATAGCGCCCGAACATCTTGAACTTCAGGTGAAAGACGCGGAGGAATGGATTCCCCGCCTGAAAAATTACGGCTCCCTTTTTATCGGGGCCCTTTCGGCAGAGGCCCTGGGCGATTATTCGGCGGGGATAAACCACACCCTTCCGACTTCGGGCAGCGCCCGCTTTACCGGCGGACTTTCGGTGCGGCACTTCCTCAAAACGGCCACCACCCTCCGTTGCGCTCCCGGCGCCGGCCTGGAGGAGGCGCGCAGGGCGGCGGAAATTATCGCCCGCGCCGAAGGCCTTGCGGGACACGCGGAAAGCGCCGCCCTCCGGGCCGGCGCGGCGCACGGTACCGGTTCGGGACAGGGGCTTTGAGAAAAAGCCGGGGCGGGAGACTCCCCGAAAACCGGAGTGTTCAGGGTTCCCCTAAACGGTGTCCCGTTTTATTTTTTTGGTTGTCGTCATTTCCATTGGCTCTTCAAGCACCGTGGTTCGCGCTATTTTCTGGTAGGGGAGAAGCCTCTGGTTCACCTCATTGACGATGGCGTCGATCCGCGCCTTTACCGCGGCCTTGCCGGGAGCCGGGCCGTCTTCGTTCCATTTGAATTCCGGGTTGGGATACACAAGCGCCTCAATGGCCTCGGTTTTCATTTTCCTGTCCAGCATAAAGCCGCGCACCAGGATCTGATCGATTTCCTCAAAGAGCTGGAATTCGTTTTCAATTTCCTCGGGGTAGACGTTCTTGCCGCCCTCGGTGACAATCATGTTCTTCGCGCGGCCCGTGAGGTAGAGGTACATTTCGTCGTCAAGGTAGCCAAGGTCGCCGGTTTTCAAGTAGCCGTCGGATGTAAAGGCGGCCGCGGTTTCCTCCGGCATTTCAAAGTAGCCTTTCATCACCATGGGCCCCCTCACGATGATTTCCCCGATGCCCCGCTCGTCCGGGTCAAGCACCCTCATGTCCGTCCGGGGAACCACCCTGCCGACGCTGGTTTCCTTGTAATGCTCAATGGGGTTGAGGTTGATGATGGGGCTGGTTTCGGTCAGGCCGTAGCCCTGGACAAAGTCAAGGCCGAGCTGGTTGTACTTTCTGAACACGTTCGGCGCGAGGGGGCCGCCGCCGCAGATGCAGATCCTCAGGGTGGAAAGGCTCGCCTTCCTCAGAATAAAACCGAACATCTTCTTGCCGGGATTTATCCCGAAGATTTTTTTGATGATTCCCGAAACGCCCATCAGCGCGGAAATGATTCCGTAAACGACGGGACCCTTTTCCTTAAGTCCCCGAATGATGCCCGCGAGGACCTTGTTGAAGAGCATGGGCACCCCGAGGAACATGGTGATCTTCGCTTCCCTGAGGTCCTTGAGGATGGCCTTGGTAACCATCCGCTTGCCAAAGACCACCTCGGCGCCGACCGACAGGCTTTCGATAAGGACAGCCAGCATGGTGTAGGAATGGTGAATCGGGAGCAGCGCGTAGAACACGTCGGTATGGAAGATATCCATATTGCCCTGGGCAAGGTAACAGTCGGAGACAAGATTCCGGTGGGTCAGCATAACGCCCTTTGGCTTGCCCATGGTGCCGGAAGTAAAAAGAATCGCCGCGACATCCGATTCGGAGGCCGGTTCGATTTCCGCCGCCGGGCCGTCAAGATCGTAGAGGTAGGTTCCGATTCCCTTTTTGAGGGAAATTGTCTGTTCGATGCCGCCGGTATTTTGCGCATAACGGTCGTGCTTCTCTTCATCCACAAAGAGAAAACGCGCCCCGGAAGCCCGCAGAAGCGAATCCGTTTCGTCCGCCTTAAGCTGGTAGTCAATGGGGACAACCGTCGCCCCGGCAAAAAGTATGCCCAGGTAGGCCGCCGCCCATTCGGGGGAATTTTTCCCGGTTACCGCCACCTTGTCGTCCTTGCGGATTCCCCTGCTGTAAAGCCAGCGCGCGATGGCCTCTACCCTCCGCAGGGTTTCTTCGTAGCTAAGGCTTATTCTGTCCGGTTCATAAATGGTAAGGCAGGCCCGCCCGCCAAAACGGGAAACAGTAATCCTGAACATTTCAGGCAGTGTAGGCCATTGACCGGAAAAAAATTTCCCCCGGTATTGTTCCAGAAAACCCCACGCGTCTTTATATGCAATGCCCATTGGTATTCCTCACGCACGAATTAGTGTCTGTCCATAATGTAGACACATTATGGACAGACTTCCTTAAAATATGCAATTACAGGAAGTATACGAAAAGACACCTCCCCTATACCCCTTTTATATTGAGATTCCGGAATTTGGGGAAAGTTGCAAAAAATTCTGTTTTTATGCAAAAAAACGAGGCTTTCCCAAAAACGTGCGTGTTAGCGTACGGTCAATTAGTTCTGGAAAAGCCTCAAATGCGTCCGTAGAGGACCGAAAACTTGCTTTCTAAAGTTTCCCGCTTTCGTTACAATAACAGCATGAACAAGAACAGACGAAAGGGGCATCCTGTCTGCCTTTCCCGCGCGGTTTTGAAAGCAGGGGCGCTTCTTGCCGCCGCCGCGGCGCTTTGTTCCTGCGCGGCGAATATCTCGGGCGGACTCAACGCGGCCGGCTCGGGCGATTTTACCGTGAAGGCCGGCCTCCAGCCCAGGGTTTCAACCCTTATCCGCTCCCTTAAGGCCTTTGCCGGGGACACGGCGCCCGGTTCGCCGGTCATCGACGGGCCGGCGATTGCCCGATCAATGGATTCCGCCCCGGGCATAGCTTCGGTTTCATTCCGCAATTCCGCCCCCGCCGCCGTCGAGGGACAGCTAAGGATCTCACGGGTAGGCGATTTCCTTGCGCCCGCGGAAGGCGGACCGGCCGGCGGGGGATTCGTCCGTTTCGATCAGGCGGCGGGCAGCTCCGGCGGCCGTTGTACCATCAGCCTGAGCCGCGAATCGGGGCCGGAGATACTCTCCCTTGTTTCCGCCGATGTTTCCGGCTACCTTGAGGCCCTGATGGCGCCCCTGGCCACCGGGGAGGCCCTGGGCAGGGCCGAGTATCTTGAACTGGTAAGCAGCGTTTACGGTTCGGAGATCGCCGATGAAATCTCAAAGGCGAGGATTAAGGCGGCGATAGAATTTCCCGGCCCGGTTCAAAGCGTTCGGGGCGGGACTTTTTCCGGTTCAAAGGCCGAATTCGACATAGCCCTGGTCGATCTTCTGGTTCTTGAAAAACCCCTCTCCTGCGAGGTGGTGTGGAAATGAGGCGGCCCTTTCCCCCGGCACATGCGCCCGCCCTGAGAAAACCTCCGGAATCCGTTGCACAAAAGTCCTCAAATGTTCTATAATGACCCGAGTTGTCCGTAAACCTTCGGGGCTGCGGGCCCTGCCGCGCGTTTTTCGCGGTTTAATTTGTTTTCATGAACCTTTATATATAGGAGTAAATCCCATGAAACGGACTTATCAACCCCGTAAAGTTAAGAGGAATCGCAAATTCGGATTCCGGGCCCGGATGAAAACCCGGGGCGGAAGGCTGGTGCTCAAACGCCGCAGGGCGAAGGGCCGGATCAAGCTCTCCATTTCGGACGAGAAGAAGCCTTATTAGCGGAGAGGCAGCCCCGGGAGGGGCAGACTCCTTTCGGGCGGAAAATCCGGCCGGGGGCGGCCCTGGCGGAAAGTTCCGGTTCAGGCGGAAGGAGCATTTAAAGGGAAGGAACGGGATAC
>JAISND010000075.1 GCA_031276615.1 Treponema sp.
GTTTATAGGTAAGGAGTTTTGAGCCGTGCTGTTTAAAGAGTTTTTCCACATTCCCGAATCCAAATTCCGCCGTGCAGCGGTTTTGAGTGCTCTCGGCCTGGGGCTAATCAGCCTCTTTCTGTTTTTTTCCATTATGACGGCCCTTTTTGATTCCCGGGGAATATTTGCGGGGCCGGGAAGGTTTTTTGTTCAAGCCTACGGCCTCCTGGCCTTTGTCATTCCGGGCTACCTCATCTATGCGGCGCTGCTCCTGGCAGATCCCCGTTACCGGCCGGACAGGATTTTTATCCTTTCCAGCGTTACCCTGCCTTTTGTGACCCTGGCCCTGGGTTTCTCCCTGATCCGCAATTTTGACGCCAGGGCGGAAACCTCGCTTTTTATTGCCGGGGCGGGGAAGACGGGGATAAGTTTTATCTTTGTGATCCTGACAACCCTGGAAAGCCTCCTCATTGTTTTTCTTAAATCCCTGCTGTTCGGAAGGGCGGCCAGGGCGAAAAGGCAGGAAAATCCTCCCTCCAGGCAAAAGCCGGCGGGTTTTCTGCCGCCGCCGAAACCAAAGAACCTCAGAGACATTTACGCGGAGGCGGCGGCTGTCTATGCGGGCAGTATGGAGCCGCCCCTGGCGGAGGCCGTCTTGACCGGCTCTTCGGTTGGGACGGAACCTGAAGCGGCGGCGGATATTCCCGATCTGGAAGATCCCCTGGAAGAAGACGATGACTTTGGGGAAGCGGAAGACGCCGCGGATCTTGAGGACATAGACGCCGGCACAGACGCAACCGCTTGTTCCGGGGAAGATGATAATTCAAGCCGGATTGACGGGCAGGCCCAAAGCCCAGCCGTGGAGCCGGAGCCTTCCCCCGCCGGGGACGTGGAGAAGGCCCTGGCCGAAGCGGCGGCGGCGGCGGCTATACGCCACGGGGCCGCGCCCGCAGGCGGCCTGAGTTCGCCGTACCGTAAAAAGCGGCGGGGCCCCTACTCGGTTCCCGTAGAGGGTATCCTCAACCAGTACCCCGACGGCGAATACTGGATCATCGATGAGGCCACCAGGAACGCGGCGGTTATCTTGAAAGAGACCCTCAAGGAATTCAACATTCAGGCTGAAGTTACGGGCATCAAGAAAGGGCCTGTGATCACCATGTTTGAGATACTCCCCGCGCCGGGGGTTAAGCTCTCCAAGATAGTGAACCTCCAGGACAACATCGCCCTGCGTCTGGCGGCATCGTCGGTGCGTATCGTGGCGCCCATACCGGGGAAACACGCGGTGGGCATAGAGGTTCCCAACGCCAGGCGGAACATTGTGTCTTTTAGGGAAATCATCGAAACCGATTTAAACCGGGAAGGCAAGAAAACCGAGATCCCCGTGGTTCTGGGTAAGGATATTACCGGCGAAGCGGTAACGGTGAATTTGGCTACCATGCCCCATCTTCTCATTGCCGGCGCTACGGGCGCGGGAAAATCGGTCTGCGTCAATTCCATGATCCTTTCGGTGCTGTACCAAAAGCCTCCGGCGGAATGCAGGCTCATCCTTATCGATCCCAAGATCGTGGGGCTTAAGCTGTACAATGATATTCCCCATCTCCTCACGCCCGTGATAACGGAGCCCAAAAAAGCCTTCCAGGCCCTGCAATACTGCATCTACGAGATGGAGCGGCGCTATGCCTGCCTGGATTCCATGGGGGTACGGGACATCAAAAGTTATAACAAAAAAATAAAAGAGAAGGAAATCGCCGCGGAACATATGCCCTATATTGTGGTGGTTATTGATGAGTTTGCCGACCTCATGGCTACCACGGGCAAGGAACTTGAAAGCACGGTGGCACGGCTCGCGGCCATGAGCCGGGCGGTGGGCATTCACCTGGTGCTGGCTACCCAGCGGCCTTCGATTGACGTTATCACCGGCCTCATCAAGGCCAACATCCCCAGCCGCATAGCCTTTATGGTGGCCAGCAAGATGGACAGCCGTATCATCATCGACATGGTGGGTGCGGAAAAACTTTTGGGCAAAGGTGATATGCTCTATGCCGGCGCCGCTGATCCTTTCCCGGTGCGTCTCCAGGGGGCTTTTATCTCCGAGGAGGAGGTTGAGCGGGTGGTGGACTACGTTAAGAGCCTGGGCGAGCCGGATTACATTGACGACGAGATCTTCTATGACGACGACGAAGAAGCGGATCTTTCGCTCTTTTCCGATGGCGACGACCCGCTCTACGAAAAGGCCCTGGAAATTGTCGTACAGCAGGGCAAGGCCAGCGCGAGTTACATTCAGCGCCGCCTGAAAATCGGCTACAACCGCGCCGCCCGTCTGGTAGAACTAATGGAACACAACGGAGTCGTAGGTCCCGCCCAAGGATCAAAGCCGAGAGAACTCCTTAGAGCCGTCTGATCTCCAGCGGTTACGAGCCATGCGCGCGGCAGCGCGGCATCGACGAGGCGAGGACCGGCGCCGCGGAGCATGGTTATGCCGTTTTCCCCGTAATTCCACTTCCTGCCGGCATCTATCGACGACCAGGACGAGGTCTGCGGATAGAACGCCTTGGCATTGCCGGCGGCGCGCCACTCCTCAGGGTCGATGGAGGGCACGGGCTGGTCCGTATCGCTGGCAGTCTCGGCACTGAAGCCTTCCGCGGTACCGCCCACGAACTTGTAGATTCCCGTGGACGTGTCCAGGACGGCCCTGTACGCGGTAGGCACGATGGAGCGCGAGGCATAACCGGTTTCAACGCCGAGCTTGGTAATGCCGATGCGGTGCTCCAACACTATCGCCTGAAGGGGAACGCGATTTTGGTACCCACTATTGTGCGCACCTATCTTTTGAACCGTGACGAGGGCCGTGGGCCTCACGTGCAACACCGCGAAATTATTCATTTGAGTATTCGAGGCCGCATTCCAGATAGTGAAATACGCGGAAGGGTTATTAGTATTATTTTCTATACCAGTGGGAGCGTTGCCCTCTATATCGAAGAGTCCGTAAAAATACCCGGTCATGCCGACAGTGCTGTAGTCGCCCACAAGCGAAACGTTGGCGAGGCGGAGGTTAGCAGTCGTGTTGAAATCACCCCCATCGCCGATTATGTTGACGTTGGAGCAATCGATGGTGCAGCCAAGCGTGTTCAACATATTGACCGGCACGTTTCCGGGGAACGCGGGATTATAATGCCCGGTGGAAAGGCGGCGCGGGAACGGCCCTTTAACCACAGGAAGGCCATCTTCATACACAGTATCCCCATTCTCAAACACAGAGCCGTCGAGGTACCCAATTGGAAGATTGGCATTATCCAGACGGTCCAGCTTATCGCCATCCAAGTGAGTCTTCAAGAAATCATACATGCCGTTGGAGAACCCATTTTCGTCTGTCGAGCCTATATTCATCTTATGCTTCGGGGACGGGGTATTGCCGCCAGCGTAGAGCAGCCCGGCCTCCCCCAAATGCCGAATGTATTCGACAGAATTGTCGGTTTCGCCGGAATAGCGCACGCCACTGATGCCGTTCTTCTCATCGCCGGCAATCAGCACATCGGCCCAATTACCGGTCAAGGGAACGAGAGCCGCCGAGCTGCCGGCTTTTTTATACAGGCCGGCGCCATAAACGACGGAGCCCGGGCGCTTTTGGTACACGACATCCTCGACAACCAAATTCCGGCCGTATTCAAGCGCGTACCGGCCGTCGAACTTCTTTATCTTAATGCCGGGCATGAGCTCGACGCCATCGGCGTAGCTTTCATAGAAAGTCACGACGGGGTCGGCGGAAAGCGAACCGGTCTTCCTTATCCACTCGCTTCCCTTATAAAGGGGAGCGAGGGAGGCGGATTCAATGGAAACGTCCGCCGTGCCGGCGTCCTTAAGGGCCTGATAGACCTCGTGTACCATGGAAAGCGAAAGGGTTCCGGGAGACGGACGGGATACATCGCCGCCGTCGTTTTCGATACTGACCGACACGGACAGTCCGGCCAGATCCGAACGTATGTCCGCGGGGAATGAAAACGTCTCCTTCGGCGGGGTGTAACCACTCCCGTCTATTACCGGATCGGGCGCAGGGATATATCCGGCAATCGAGACGCTCGCGGATTCCGCGGAATCAACGATTACCACAACAGTGTTTTCGCCATAAGCAAAGCTGCCGCCGGGGGTTCTGAACACGCCGCTGACGCTTAGGTCTTTGGTAAGGGTCAAGGTACTGCCGTCCAAATCTTCGCCGTCAACGGTGTAGCGGCTAAAGACGTAGCCTTCGGCGGGAGTATTCTGCAGGGTGACGGTTGTCCCGTCCGGGCCGCTCAGGGGGCTTGCGCTTATCGTACCGCCCTCATCGGGCTGGACTACGGTGACATTATAGCTGAGTATTCCGCCCAGACACGTAAACTCGCCGCTTACGGTGACGTCTTTGGTAAGGGTAAAGGTATCGCCGCTTATGCCCTCGCCGTCAACGATGTAGGCGTTAAAGATGTAGCCTTCGGCGGGAGTATTCTGCAGGGTGACGGTCGTCCCATCCAGGCCGCTCAGGGGGCTTGCGCTTATCGTGCCGCCCTCTTCGGGCTGGACTACGGTAACATCATAGCTGGTTGTTCCGCCGGTATACGTGAACACGCCGCTGACGCTTAGGTCTTTGGTAAGGGTAAAGGTATCGCCATCCAAATCTTCGCCGTCAACGGTATAGCGGCTAAAGACGTAGCCTTCGGCGGGAGTATTCTGCAGGGTGACGGTTGTCCCGTCCGGGCCGCTCAGGGGGCTTGCGCTTATCGTACCGCCCTCATCGGGCTGG
>JAISND010000102.1 GCA_031276615.1 Treponema sp.
AACCAGAAAGTCCAGGGCGTCTTTTTCCAGTTCGGCTTCCCCGAAGTTAAAGGTTTCCAGAAAATGACGGAGAAGCAGGGGGATGTCTTCGGGACGCTCCCTCAGCGGAGGCATGCGGATGGGGATGACATTCAAACGGAAGAAGAGGTCCTGCCGGAAAAGCCCCTTTTCGCAGGCCTTTTCCAGATCCCTGTTGGTGGCGGCTATGATACGGACATTGGTTTCGATGGTTTTCTCGCCGCCCAGGCGTTCGATTTTCTGCTCCTGTATCGCCCGGAGCACCTTCGACTGGGCCGAAAGGGACATATCCCCGATTTCGTCAAGGAAGAGGGTTCCGCCGCGGGCCATTTCAAACCGCCCCTTGCGGCTAGAGACCGCGTCGGTAAAGGCCCCCCTTTCGTGACCGAAGAGTTCGCTTTCAATAAGGGTATCGGGAATGGCGGCGCAGTTAACCTCGACAAAGGGCATGTCCGCCCGGGAGGAACCCAAATGGATGGCCCTCGCGGCTACTTCTTTTCCGCTGCCGTTTTCCCCGGTGACAAGAATCCTGGCGTCGGAGGCCGCCGCCTGTTTTATCAGCTCGCGGACGCGGGTAATGGCGGCGCTGGTACCGATGATCTCGTCCTGGGCAAGAAAAACATTCTTTTTGAGATCCCGGTTTTCCTGCCGGAGTTTCTGCATGCCAAGCGCGTTACGGCATACGGTCAGCACCTTGTCAAGGGAAAGGGGCTTTTCCAGAAAATCAAAGGCCCCGAGTTTTACCGCGCGTACTGCCATATCCACATTGGCGTGTCCCGAAATCATCACGACCTCAAGGCCCGGCCAGTCCCTGCGAATCTGTTCCAGCGCTTCTATTCCCCCCAGTCTCGGGAGAAGCACATCGAGAAACACAAGATCCACCTTTTCACGATCAAGGATGCCGATGCCGACAACGGCGTCTTCGGCGGTGTAAACCCTGTATTTTTCATCCTCAAGGATGGACGCGAGGGTAGCGCGTATTCCCCGTTCGTCATCAATAATAAGAATTGAAGCCGTCATGTGCGTTCCGTTTCCCCCGCCGGCGGCCTGTATCCGCCCTGCGTTCCTGTCCGGGCCCCGCCGCCCCGCACGGCGCTTTCCGCCGGAAGCCCCGGCTCGTCTATCGGAAGATCGATGAAAAAAGTAGTTCCCATACCCTCCGCCGAATTAAACCAGATGACGCCGCCGTGATCGTTTACAATTCGTTCAACAATGGGAAGTCCAAGGCCGGTTCCGGTGTCTTTTGTGGTGAAGTAGGGAGTAAAGATGAGCGATCCTTCCTGCTTGCCGATACCCTTGCCCGTATCTCTGACGCTTAGTCTACAATACCTGCTTTCCCTTTTTTTGACAAGATCGGTGCGCATTTCGATGATCCCTCTGCCGCCCATGGCGTCTATCGCGTTGATTACCAGATTGGCAAGAACCTGGGAAAGGCGGTGCTTGTCGATTTTGACCGATATGTCCCCGGCCAGGTGTTCCGTATCGAACTGTACGCCGGGATAGGAACTGCGGTAGGGGGTGATACATTCTTCCGCGGTTTCCTTGAGCATTGTCCATGACTGTGAAGGTTCCATGGGTTTGGACAGGGTTCTGAATTCGGTAAGCAGGGTCGAAAGCCCTTCGGTTTCCTGGATGATCGCCAGCATGGAACTTTCAAGAATCTCCCCAATCCGTTCGGGTTCGTTCCTCCAGCGCCGCAGCACCCTTTCGGCGGAAAGCTTGATCGGGGTAAGGGGATTTTTTATTTCATGGGCCAGCTGCTGCGCCATGTTTTGCCAGATGGAAATTTTTTCCGCCTTTACCAGCGCGGCGCGGGATTTTTCAAGGTCCTGCACCATGGCGTTAAAGGAACGGATAAGAAGCCCCAGCTCGTCTCCCCTCCGGGCGAGAATCTGGATCGAGAAATCGCCTTCGGCCACTCTCCGCGTTGCTTCGGTTAATTCCACTATCGGCTGGGTCACGCGCCTTGTAAAGGAGATGGCGATAATCATCGTCATAAGCAGGGTGGGGAAAAAGAACACCCCGTAGTAAAAAACGACCAGGGGTATCAGGTTGTCGCGCAGGGCGTTGATTATTTCAAAGCGCGCGTTTTCGTTTTCAATGGCCGCCGTTCCCCGGTCAAAATCTTCTCCCAGTTCATAGCTCAGAAGCCTGATGCGCCGGGGCCGGAGATCGCCGCCGGCCGCTTCCGCCGCGGATATCACATAACGGACAAAGCCCAGATCCCGGGGCAGTTCCCTTGTGACATAACCCTGCTGCAGGGACGGAGGGCCGGGAAGCCGGCAGTCTTTTTTTCCGGTAAACCCCGTCTCCTCCCAGTCTCCGTTTTGGGACAGGGTAAAGTCCTGTATCGCCGCCAGGCCCCGGGGCAGCTCCGTGCCGGGCCGCCCGGCATAGAATTCAAAATCGGTGTTTTTTAAAAGGGTTTCAAAATTTTCAATGTGAAAAGAATAAACGTCAACCGCGAATCTCCGGCTGGCTTCTATAGCGGCGCCGGTGTCGATGCTCCTCCAGAAGCGGATAATCTCGCTTATTGAAAGGCCGGTAACAAGGGTGACTGGCGCGGCGGCAAAGACGACAATGACAATAAAGTAGGCCAGGAGCCGCGCCTTGAATTTGCTTCCCGTACGCCAGGCTATGATATCCCCGAAGAGATTCAGGGCGGAAACCGCCAGAAATACCAGAAGCACCGCCGGAATGGTAAAGAACACGATCAAATTCAGCGGCTCCGGAACCTGGCCGTCCCTGAGGGTATCGGAAAAAAAGCTGCGGGAAAAAAGAACCGTAAGGATACAGAGGAGCAGATAGATGATTATCAGTCCCCTGACGCTGACAACGGAATACCTTGGCCGGATCTTGACGGTTTTCACAAAATTTTTCCTTGACAAACCAGACCCGCCGCGGA
>JAISND010000107.1 GCA_031276615.1 Treponema sp.
CATTTGTATAAATAAATTGTTGATGAAATAATAATAAAAAATGAATTGTAAAAGCAGCCCAAACTGCACATAACAGGACTGTTTACGCTTCGCCGCCGGTAGGCGGCTCGGCCTCCGCAGCGGCTAGGTCAATCGCTTCGCTTATTCCCACGCCGTTGCTCCGGCACGGTTTGTCGGCCCTGGAAATGTTGCGCATTTCCTTATTCGGGCCGCCAAACCGTTGTAAACAACCGGACGTTATGCGACATAACCCTTCAAAATTTTCTGGAGATATGAATTTGGAAATGGATGTATAGAAAAATATACACCTTTTTTGAATTTTTTTGTAAAACGGTACTGAAATTTTTGGGAAATCCTTGACATTATAGTAAAATATATATTATACTATGTATATTGGCAAGGAGAAACGTATGTTGGTAGAAACTAAACAAATGGTTCCCATAACACGGCTTCAAAAAGAACTTACCCAGACTGTTCGGGAATTGTCGGATTCTGGAAAGGCGGTATATATATTAAAAAATAATAATATGGAAGCGGTCTTGCTTTCTTATGATGAATATGAATATTTAAAAAATATTGAAGAAATATTTGAACAGTTTGAGATAAAAAACATGGTGGAAAAACGATTGGAAAAATATGATCCTAGGAATAATATTTCATGGGAAAACATCAGGGAAAAAACATGAGTTTTGAAATCCAATTTATTCCTGAGGCTGCGGAAGATTATATAGCTCTTGATGGGAGCATAAAAAAACAGGTCAACGAGAAGATTGATAAATTAAAAGAAAACCCATTTCTTGGCGAAACATTGGGAAATAAAAATAATATAGATTTGGCAGGATACTATAAAATATATGTAGCAAAGAAGGCATATAGGATTATTTATCGAATAATAAAAAATGAGATAGAAATAATAGAAATATGGGGCATAGGGAAACGGGATAAGATGGAAATATACAAAATCATTGGACAACGAATATTAAAAAGAAAATAATACAAACGGGGTTACGTCGCATACCAGGACTATGAACGAAGAAAAAATGAAGAAAGGGCCGGAAGAAAACGCCGGCCGGTTTTCCCCGAAGGCCGCCATACTGGATATGGACGGCCTTATGCTTGATACGGAAGGCCCCACTGTTGAATGCTGGCTGGAAATCTGCCGCGAATTCGGCCTCCCCGTTTCACGGGACACCGTGATACGCGCCATCGGCATCAACGAGCCGGCCACCCGCGCCCTGTTCCTCGGCGAGTACGGACGGAATTTTCCCTTTGACGAAATTTACCGGGAAGTGATCGGTTTGATGAAGCGGCGCATGGACAGGGAAGGCATCCGTCACCGTCCCGGCCTTTCCGCGTTTCTGGACTGCCTTGCGGAGCGGGGCATACCCTTTGCGGTGGCTACCTCCACCGGCCGGGAAACGGCGCTCTGGAAGCTGGAAAAAGCGGGCCTGCGCGGCCGTTTCCCCCTGATGGTCTGCGGCGACGAAGTAAAAAACGGAAAGCCCGCGCCGGACATTTTTCTCGCCGCCGCGGCGCGGCTTGGCGTAAACCCCGCGGACTGCGCCGGCTTTGAAGATTCAGGCCCCGGCCTGCTGGGCCTTGCCGCGGCCGGCATACGCTCCGTCTTTATCAGGGACATCCCCGAACCGTCCCCCGAAGCCCTCGCCGGCGTGTGGCGGCGCTGCGGGGATCTCGCGGAAGCGCGGGAAATTTTCATATCCCCTTCGTAACGTTCCTCAGCCACCTGCCTGTCTTTAGCCGCCACAGGCCGAGCATCAGCTTGAGACATTCCTCGGAACTGACGCAGATAAAAAGCACCCAGACCGGCGCGTGAAAAACAAAACCCGCAATGGCGGCCAGCGGCAGGGCGAAGGTCCAGAGAAAAAGAATGTCGTAGATGATGCAGAAAACCGTGTCGCCGCCCGCCCGGCAGATGCCTACCACTATCGCCATGTTGACCGAGCGGAAGGGATAAAAAACGCAGAGAAGGACAAACATGATCTTCGCCAGGGCGATGACGTTTTCGTTCACGTTGAATACAAAGGGCAGAAACTGTGAAAGGAACAGCAGGACAAGGGCCGCGCCAAGCGCCACCAGGGGAGAGAAGCGGACAATGCGGGAAGCGTAGTCCCTGGCGCTTTTTTCATCGCCCTCGCCGATTTTCTTGCCGATGAGCACGGCCACCCCGTTTCCCAGGCCGATAAAAAGCACCCAGGTAAGCTGGTTCACGGTGTTGACAATGTTGAAGGCCGCAATGGCGTCGGTATGGGTGCGGGCAAAGACAAGATTCTGGAGGCTTACGCCCAGGGACCAGGCTATCTCGTTGACAAGTACCGGCAGGACTATGCGGAAAAAGCGGCTGATGTACACGATATCGAAGTTAAACATTTCCTTCGGCCGTCCCGCGGCCGGAAGCCTGAGGACATAGCTTCCGATGACAAGGATGAGCATCTCCGCGATGCGTGAAATGACCGTGGCAATCGCGGCGCCCCGTACGCCCATCGCCGGGAAGGGGCCGATACCGAAGATAAAAAGGTAGTTCAGCACGGCGTTAAGCGAAAGGGCCATGAAAGTGGCGGCGACGGGGAGCCGGACCTTTTCCACGGAGCGGAGGGCGTGCATAAAGACCATGCTGATTCCGAAGGGAACAAAGGAAGGGGCAAGCGTCCTGAGGTACTCGGCGCCCAGGGCGATAACCGCGGGATCCCCTGAATAGACGGCCAGGATGCGTTCGGGAACGAGAAGCCCGGCCAGGGTATAGACGCCGGCGCCCAGCAGGGCGAGGCACAGGCTGAAACCGGTGTTTTTCCGTATCCCGGCAAGGTCCCGTTTCCCCCAGAACTGGGCCGTAAAAATCGAAGCCCCGGAACAGATTCCGAAGAGCGCGAGGTTATACAGAAAGAAAACCTGATTCCCCAGGCCCACGGCGGCGATTTCCACCGTCCCGAGCCGTCCTATCATCACCGTGTCCAGTATATTCACAAAGGAATTGATGAAATTCTGAAACATGATGGGAACGGCGATGTAAAAAAGATTCCGGTAAAACTGCCGGTCATTGAAAAGCGCGGGGATTTTCATAAATCATCCTTTAATATAGTATAAAACCATGAAATTTAGCCAGACCTTTATTCCCACCCTGCGGGAAGTTCCCGCCGATGCCGTAATCGCGAGCCACCGGCTGATGTTCCGCGCCGGCATGCTCCGCAAACTTTCAAACGGCCTCTTTGCCTACCTGCCCCTGGGACTCCGTTCCTTCCGCAAGGTAGAGCGGATCATCCGCGAAGAAATGGACGCCGCAGGCGCCCTTGAGATAAAACCCACCGTGATTGTGCCCGGCGAATTGTGGAAGGAATCCGGGCGCTGGGAAACAATGGGCCCGGCCCTGCTCAGGGTGAAAAACCGGCTGGGCGGCGACTTTGTGGTTTCGCCCACGGCGGAGGAAGCCTTTACCGCCCTCGTGCGCGACGAGCTTTCCAGCTACCGGCAGCTTCCCCTTTGCCTCTACCAGATCAACACCAAGTACCGCGACGAAGTCCGCCCACGCTACGGGGTTATGCGGGGCAGGGAATTTGTCATGAAGGACGCCTATTCCTGGCACGCCGATGACAAAAGCCTTGACGACGTGTACCAGGCCATGGGGCGCGCCTACCGCCGCATTTTCAGGCGCTGCGGCCTGACGGTAATTCCCGTCAGGGCCGACTCGGGCGCCATGGGCGGCAGCGGTTCCGAGGAATTCATGGTGGAAAGCGAGATAGGCGACAATACCCTCCTCCTGTGCGGGAGCTGCGACTACGCCGCCAATGTGGAGAAGGCCGGCTGCAGGCCCGATTTTGAACCCCAGGCTTCGGCGGAATCGGCGAAAAAAGCGGCCGCGTCCGTGCCGCCCGTGGAAAAGATAGACACCCCCTCGGTAAAAACCATCAACGAACTCTGCGCCTTTCTCAAAACCGGCGCGAAGCAATTCATCAAAACCCTCATCTACCGGGCGGTAAACGTGGAGCTTGATCTTGAAAAGGGCGATCCCGCGGCCGGCCTGGGGCCCGCGCCGGGCTGCGCCGGTCTTGAGCGCCGCCGTCCCGCGCCGGAGGCGCCCTTTGTGTATCCCGAAGCCTTTTTCGCCGTGGCAATCCGCGGCGACCTTGACGTGAACGAGGTAAAACTTGCCGCGGCGCTCAGGGCCGGCGAGGTTGGCCTTGCCTCCGACGCCGACGTAACCCGTCTTACCGGCGCGCCGCCAGGCTTTGTCGGCCCCGTGGGCCTGCGGGGCATCCCCGTCGTCATCGATCACAGCGTCACCGCCATGAGCGACGCGGTAACCGGCGCACTGGCAGAGGATCTGCACTACCGGCACGCCGCCTACGGCCGCGACTTCGAGGCCTGGATGATCGCCGATCTGCGTACCGTCAGGGCGGGCGACCGCTGCCCCCTCTGCGGCGGCGGGCTTTACGAAAAAAAAGGCAATGAGCTGGGGCACATCTTCAAACTGGGCGCCAAGTACACCAGTTCCATGAGCGTCAGCTACCTGGACGAAAACGGCAGGAGCCATGTCCCCCTCATGGGCTGCTACGGAATCGGCCTTGACCGCACCCTTGCCAGCGTAATCGAAGAACACCACGACAACGCGGGGATCATCTGGCCCATGAGCGTGGCGCCCTGCCATGTGATTATCATACCCGTCAAATACGACGGCGCGGTCAGGGCAGCCGCGGACAGAATCGCGGAAGAGCTTGAAAAAAGCGGGGTTGAGGTTCTCCTTGACGACCGGAACGAGCGCCCCGGCGTTAAATTCAACGACGCGGATTTATTGGGCATCCCCCTGCGGGTAGTTATCGGCGACAGGGGCCTGAGCCTGAGCAGCCCCGTGGTAGAAATAAAACACCGCAGGGAAAAAGAAAACCGCGGCGTTGCGCTTGACGAAGCCGCCGCGGAACTTGCGGAAAAGGTACGGGCGGAACTTGCTATCTGAGCCTGTTCCAAAATCCGGCCGGTTTCGGCACAGCCTCATCCGTTAAACGGAAACGGGGTTTGTCCGCAAAGCAACGGCTTTGTGGTTATGGGAACCCAGCCGGGGTTTCCGGAACCGCCCTCATTCCGGTCGGGCCGTGGCCAGTTCGTACTCCGTGGCGAAAGAGGACAGTATCAGGCCCAAAAGAAGGCCGCCGCGCCCCCGGCGCTTCCCTTCGGCAATTTTCGATTCAATCCTGCGCAGAACGCGGAGTTCAAAATCCAGCTCGATCCTGTTGCGGTATTCGAGGATTCGGTGAACATAGTCCAGAGTCTGCTTGGGCGCGCCCTGGGAACGAACCCTGCCGGTTCCGGCATTGTACATGGCAAGGGCGGCAATCTCCGACCCCCCCGAATCAAGGCAGTAGCGCAGGTGTCCCATGCCGTACCAGGCGTTGACCTTGGGATTGAAAAAAGCCTGGACTTCAATATCCGGAAAGGAAAGGCTGTTCAACTGGAAAAGGCCCCTGTCCGTACTTTCGTTCCGGTTTTTTGTATTCACCGCGTTGGGGTTAAAGCGGCTCTCCTCCCAGGCCAGGGCAAAGGCAAGGGCGGGCGGGATCCTGAAGGCGTCGGCGTTGGCAAGTATCACCGAGGCCGTCTCGCGGGAACCGCACAGTTCCGCGAAAAAATCAATAACCCAGTCCCGCGAAACCGGCTCCCCGTACATTTCCCGGACAAGATCCCGATCTTCTCCGGATGTCCCGGCAAAGAAAAGAGCGGCTTTTTTCTCAACGGTATCCCCGGCGGGAAGGGCGCCTCCACCGGGGGGATGGCAAGCCAAAATACCCGGCCCGCGGTTCGCCGCGAGAGCGCAGAATACAAGGGAACAAAGAACACCCGCGAATACCGGAATGACTGTCTCGATTTTCAGACTATCCAAAGGTAATTTCATCAATAGTAAATATAACCAAAAAAATGCGCTTTTCAAACAAAAAATTCGGGGATGGTCAGGGCAGCCGCTCAATGGTTCTTACCCGGATAATCCCGTCTACCTGCCTGAGCCGCTCCAGCGCCGCATCGGGTACTTTCTGCTCCGTATCAATGATGTTGTAGGCAAAGTCGTCACGGTGGTGGTTAATCAAATCCAGAATATTGATATTCGCGTCCGCAAGGATGGTGGAAAGCTGGCCTACCATGTTGGGGATGTTCCGGTTTACCACCAGAAGCCGGAAGGGCGAACGCTGGTCCAGTCTGCAGCGGGGAAAATTCACGGCGTTCCTGATGCCGCCGGTTTCAAGAAAATCCATGAGCTGCTTCACGGCCATAACCGCACAGTTGTCCTCCGCTTCGGGGGTGGATGCGCCCAAATGGGGAACGCAGATTGCCTCTTTGCAGGCCAGAAGTTCCGCCGACGGAAAATCGGTTACATACGAAGCGAGTTTTTCGGACTCCAGGGCTTCGATGATGTCGGCTTCGTTGACAAGGCCGCCCCGGGCAAGGTTGATAATCCGCGCGCCCCTTTTCATAAAGCGAATCTTTTCCGTGTTGAGGAGTCCCCTGGTGGTGTCCATCAGCGGAATGTGGAGGGTGATATAATCGGCCTTGGCAAGCAGCCCCTCAAGGGTGTCGGCGCGCAGCACCTCACGGGAAAGGTCCCAGGCCGCGTCCACGGAAATATAGGGATCGTAGCCGATAACGTCCATGCCCAGAGAAACCGCGTCATTCGCCACCATTACGCCGACGGCCCCAAGGCCGATTACGCCGAGGGTTTTTCCCCGCAGTTCGGGCCCGCCGAATTTCGACTTTTCCTTCTCGACAAGATCCGGCACCTCATCCGCCCTGTCCGCTATTGTCTTTACCCAGTTGACGCCGCCGATGATATTCCGCGACGAAAAAAGCATGGCCGCGATAGCCAGTTCCTTTACCGCGTTCGCGTTTCCGCCCGGCGTGTTGAACACTACCACGCCGCGGTCGCTGCACTGCGGAACGGGGATGTTGTTCACCCCCGCTCCGGCCCGCGCGATGGCCAGCACCGA
>JAISND010000115.1 GCA_031276615.1 Treponema sp.
AAAACGTCCGGACATCTTCCGGCATCGCCGCCTTTGCCGCGTGGCTGCTCCTTTCAGTGCTGAGCGTGTTCATCATCTGGCAGCTGAGGGACAGGGCGCGGCTTATCCGCGACAACGACAACGAGCGCATCCTCAACATCCTTTTCGCGGGCATGCGGAATTACGACGGCATCGGCGCGCTTGTTCAGTCGAATCCGCTTCTTTACGGGCGGATTATCGGCATTGCGGCATATGAAAACAGCCTGCTGCCGGCGGACGGCTGGGGCAAATTTCCCCCTGTTTTTGACGAAGCCCTGCTTCCGAAAACCGGGCCGGGCCGTTTTGGCCGTTATACGATTCCCGACCGCGGGGGACATTCGGTGAAATTCGTGCTCCACAACGAGCGCGGCCCGCGCCCCGGCGAACACGGCGACGAACGGCAGCCGGCGGAATACGGGGATGAAGCGCGGCCGGGCGAACACGACGCCGAGCCGCGGCAGTCCGGCAGATGGCCGCAGGGACGGCAGGTTCCGCTTTTTTTCAGCATCCTCTCCCAAGGCGGATATTTTTATATAGACATTTCCCATCCCGGCTATTGGCGTATCCTGACCATAAGCGCGGTTGTCCTTCCCCTCTGGGAACTGGCGCTGCTCTTTCTCGTCTTTTATATCCGCCATCTCTATCTGCGCAACCGGGAATACCGCGGGCGAATCGAAGCCCAGCGGAATCTGGTCGTTCTGGGAACCGCCGCCGGTACCCTGGCCCATGAAATAAAAAACCCCCTCCTTTCAATACGGCTGCAAACCGGCATCCTTGAAAAACTCGGGCATGAGGGGGAAGAAATTCAAATTATCAATCAGGAGGTTGATCGTCTTTCGGCGCTGATCGACCGGGTGACCGATTATCTCCGCGAGCCGGAGGGAAACAGGAAACCCCTGAATATATACGATCTGCTGGCCGAAACTTCCCGAAGAATATGCGGCAGGGATATTGTTTCCGGCGATTCGGCAAGGGACGCCTGTATCCTCGCCGACGAAGATCGCATCCGTTCGGTACTGGAAAACCTGCTCCGCAATGCGCTCGAATCGGGCAGCCCCCCGGAAGAAATCGGCGCTTCCGTCGGCCGGGACGGCGAAGACGGCGGGGGCAAAAGCGGCGCGGCCCGCGGCGCCGTTATACGCATATTCGACCGCGGCAGGGGTATTGAAGAAAAAAACCTCAAGCGCATCTTTGATCCCTTCTTTACAAGCAAGAGCACGGGAACGGGCATCGGCCTTGCCGTAAGCAGGCGCTTCACCGAAGCGGCCGGAGGATCCGTCCGCGTGGAAAACCGCGAAGGCGGGGGCCTTATGGTCATCCTTGTTTTCCCCGATTATAATGAGACTGTTTCCACAACCGGTTAGTTTGAAAAAAGGCGGCAGGAAAGGATCATGCGGGTTTTGATAGTCGATGATGAAAAAAACATACGGGAGTCCCTGGGCAAATACCTGAGCCTGGAAAAAATAGATTCCCTCTGCGCCGAAAACGGGGAAGCCGCGCTGGACTGCCTTGCCAAAGAAAGTTTTGACGCGGTTATCCTCGATCTGAAACTTCCGGGCATTCAGGGCCAGGAAGTGCTTGAACGCATGCAGGGGCGGGGCATTGCTTCGCCGGTCATTATGATAAGTGCCCACGGACAGATTCCCGACGCCGTTGAGGCCCTTAAAACCGGCGCGGGCGATTATCTGGTAAAACCCTTTGACCCGGCGGAGCTTGTCATCCGGCTTCGTTCGCTGGTGGAAAACAGGCGCCGCGAGAATCTTCTTGAAGCCGCGGCCCGCGGCGGCCCGCGTCCTGTTTCCGGCGGTTCCCTCCTTCTGGGCAGCAGCCCCCCCATCAGGCGGCTTTCCGGACAGATTGACAAAATAGCCGGCAGCGGCGTCACGGTTCTTATCACCGGCGAAAGCGGGTCGGGAAAGGAAGTTGCCGCCCGCGAGATCCACGCCCGCGGCCCGAACCGCGAAGAGCCCTTTGTCGCGGTAAACATCGGCGGCATTCACGAAGGACTTATGGAAAGCGAACTCTTCGGCCACGAGAAGGGCGCCTTCACCGGCGCGGCGTCCCGCAAGCAGGGCCTCTTTGAGCTTGCCGGGCGGGGCTGCCTTTTTCTCGACGAAATCGGCGAAATGCCCATGCCCCTTCAGGTGAAGCTCCTGCGGGTGCTGCAGGATCGAAAAATACGCCGCCTGGGCGGCCTGAGCGACATTCCCGTCAATGCCCGCATTGTCTCAGCCACAAACAGGGATCTTGAAAGCCTGGTGAAGGAAGGCCGTTTCCGCGAGGACCTTTACTACCGTCTTAACGTGTTCAGGATAAACATGCCTCCCCTGCGCGAAAGAAAAGAGGACATTCCCGCTTTGGCGGAACATTTTCTCGCGAAACACTCAGGCCGCGCGATGCCCGTACTTTCACCCGGGGCGATGGAAAAACTCCTGGCCTGGTCTTTTCCCGGTAACGTGCGGGAACTTGAAAACATCCTTGAACGGGCGCTTATTTACCGCGAAGGCCCGCTTATACGCGGCGAAGACATCGATCTGCACGTAAGGCCGGGGGGCCTGGCGCGGGACGCCGATTCCGTTTCCCCGGCTGCCCCTGCGGCCGAAAGCGCGGCAATTCCTGACGGCGGCGCGGGGGCCGCGGGCAGGGCGGCGGACGGCGCCTCTGCCGGGAGCGCCGCGTCCGAAGGAAGCGCCGCGCCTGCCCCGGCTTTGACCCTTGACGAGATGGAGAAGCGGGCCGTTATCGATGCCCTTGCCCGCAGTGACGGCAACCGTACCAGGGCGGCGGAACTGCTCGGCGTAAGCAGAAAAACCGTTCTAAACAAAATAAAACTTTACAAACTGGGCTAATTTCAAAATCTGATATTTTGAAATCGCCTCAATTTAAAGCCTGATTACAGGGGCATTCATGCCGCCGCGGAGGCCGCAGGTATGATCTTGGTTTTTTTATATGCGCTGGCCCCGCGCTATTCCCGAACATTCTGCGAATATCGGGAATTGCCGCGCTGTTTCCGGCTTACCTAAAGGCTGCCAGCCGGACCGTGTTATACGCCGACAGCAGAATTACCAGCCAGAGAACCACGCTGAACAAGCCGTCCACCTGATCGTTGCTGATAAGCTTCACTATGCGGGAACCAATCAGGCCGCCGCTTATCCCTCCGGCAATCATGGCTGCAACCAAAACAGGATTTACCGGGGGTACGCTGCCTTCCGCAAAAACAAGCAGAAAACCGGCCGCCTGGGAAAGAAAAACGGCGTACAATGAATGGAGGGCCGTAGTTTTCGAATCCATGGACAAAAAAAATGAAATAACCATGATATTAATGGGGCCCCCGCCGATTCCCAAAAAGGCGGATACCATCCCAAGCAGCAGTCCGGTGAGCAGACAGAAGGGGATGTTATGAATATTCAGGGGCCGGATTGTTTTTTTCTTTTTAAGGTACAGCAAGACGAGCAGGGCAAGGACTATCAGGATAAGGGATTGAACAATCCCGACCACCGCGGCGCGGGAGAAAAAACGAAGGGCGGCGCTGAATATCAGCTTGCCAGCCGCTCCCCCCAGCGCGGCGCCTCCGGCAATGGCCGTACCCCTTCCCTGTTCCAGCCTGACGCCGGAATTCCGGCTGCGGAGAAGGGAAACCAGCGACATGGCAAGAACCGTGGAGCCGGAAAGGAAATTGATTTCCGCGGGCCTTTGTCCCGAAAAGGCATCCAATACCGGCTTGATGATAATGCCCCCGCCGATTCCGCTTATGGCGCCGATGGTGGAGGCAAGGCACGCAATGAACAGAAATCCCGGAATTTGCACCATGTCCCCTAAAAAAACGCCGAAACGCATATTCCCCAACATACTGTGCCTGGCGCCGTCCGTCAATGCCGCAGGAACCGGCGATACCCTTAAAGATCGCAGTTTTGCAAGGATGAAAACCTGAAAAACTGCAAGAGCCTGGCCCAAAACCGTGCGCATTAGCGCACAGTCAATTGGTTTTGGGACAGGCTCACATCGTCAAAAAATTTAATACTGATACAGGCGCCTGTCTCAAGGTTCCGTATCCACCAGCGGAGCAAGGCGGTATAAAAAAGGGAATGAACCTCCCCGCCCTAGAAGGCAAGGGTAATCTCATCGTTAGGATGAGGCCGGCCGGTATTCGCTGGCGTCGGCGTAAAAACAGCAGGTACAACGCATATTGCAGAGAATGGCCGCCGATATTTTACCCTCGATTAACGCCTGCCCTGCGGCGTGACCTTGTATTCCCCCTCTATATGGTGTATGCTGATAAAAACTCCACTATCTATACGGCGAATTCTATCCCGGCCGGGGATAGAGTCTTTTGTTGTTCACGGGGCTTTAGGAGCCTGTTGCACTTCGTGGATTTTTTGCTCAGGGCGTCTTTGACGCCCCTTCATGCAAAAAATCCCGATTATCGGGCTCCTTTGGGAGTTTGCAAGGTAAAAAATCGCCTGATCGGCGATTTTTGAGGGTTTTACGCGCGAAGCGCAACAAACTCCTAGACTGCAAAAAAAGGATTTGGGAATGAAAATCGAACGGCTGTTCACCGACCGGGCTACCGGTCCCTATCGGGATCTTGTCTGGGAAAAGCGGAAAAGCGATATCCGCAACCCCGACGGAAAGGTCATTTTTTCCGAGGACACGGTAATAGTGCCGGCTTTCTGGAGCCAGATCGCCGCCGATATCATTGCCCAAAAATATTTCCGCAAGGCCGGGGTCCCGGCGGACAAGATATATGAATGGAAGAAATGGATCCCCGGAAAAGACGGAGGACGCCCCGGGTCCGAAGATCCCGGCGAAAAACTTCCCGAGGACGGGGCGGAGCATGACGCCCGTCAGGTTTTCCACCGTCTGGCCTACACCTGGATGGACTGGGGCCGGAAGAACGGCTACTTTGACGGCGAAGAAGACGAGAATGCCTTCTACGATGAAACCTGTTACATGCTGGCCCGTCAGCTTGCCGCGCCCAACAGTCCCCAGTGGTTCAACACGGGAATCTACGCGGTCTACGGCATAGACGGCCCCGCCCAGGGGCACTACTATTACGATCCCGAAAAGCAGGAGCTGGTAAAATCCGACAGCGCCTACAAGCGCCCGCAGCCCCACGCGTGTTTCATCCTTTCCATCGAAGACGACCTCGTAAACGAGGGTGGCATCATGGACCTGGTAACCAGGGAGGCGCGGCTTTTCAAGTACGGCTCCGGTACGGGGTCGAATTTCTCGCGCATCCGGGCGCTTAACGAAAAACTTTCCGGGGGCGGCGTATCTTCGGGGCTTCTTTCCTTCCTGAAAATCGGGGATCGTTCCGCGTCGGCCATTAAAAGCGGCGGTACCACGCGGCGCGCCGCGAAGATGGTCACCCTGGACGCGGATCATCCCGACGTGGAAAAGTACATCGACTGGAAAGCCGGCGAGGAACACAAGGTCGCTTCCATGGTAACCGGTTCGGCGATTGTAAAAAAACATCTGGAGCTGATCAGAAAAGCCCTGGCGGGTTTCCGCGGCCCGGACGCGGATAAATTTAACGCGGAAAAAAACCACGATCTCGCCGCGGCCCTGCGGGGCGCGCTGGGCGACAAGATTCCCCCCACCTACCTGTACCAGCTTCTCCGCCGTTTTGAGCAGGGCGACGAAGACATGAATCCCGCCGCCTTTTCCACCGCCTGGGACGATGAAGCCTACAACACCGTGTCGGGGCAGTCCTCCAACAACAGTCTGCGGGTAAGCGACGAATTCATGCGGGCGGTACTGGGCGACGCGGACTGGAACCTGACAAGCCGCACCACCGGCAGAGCGGTAAAAACCGTGAAGGCCCGAAAGCTCTGGGCGGACATTGCCCGCACGGGCTGGCAGTGCGCGGACCCCGGCCTCCAGTATCACACCACCATTAACGACTGGCACACCTGCCCCGCGGGGGGCGAGATACGGGCGTCCAACCCCTGCTCCGAGTATATGTTTCTTGACGATACGGCCTGCAACCTGGCCTCGATCAACCTTGCGGCGCTTTACGACAGGGAGGGCAGAATCTTCAATGTCGAAGGCTGCCTCCACGCCGTCCGCATCTGGACAACGATCCTTGAAATTTCCGTGGTTATGGCGCAGTTCCCCGCGCCCCGCATCGCCCGGCTTTCCTACGAGTACAGGACTCTCGGCCTTGGCTTTGCCAACCTGGGAACCCTTCTTATGATCATGGGACTGGCCTATGATTCGGAGGAAGGCCGCGCGGTGGCAGGCGCCCTTTCGGCGCTGCTTTCCGGCGAGGCCTACGCCCAGTCCGCCCGCATGGCCGCCGGGCTTGGCCCCTTCCTCCGTTACGGCGAAAACGCCCGGAACATGCTTCGCGTTATACGCAATCACCGCAGAGCGGCATACAACGCGCAGAATGCCGAGTACGAAGGGATCCACACCGTTCCCCGGGGAATCGATCCCTCCTGCTGTCCCGTCTACCTCCTCGACGCCGCCAGGGCTGCCTGGGACAGGGCGCTGGATCTGGGCAGCGCCCACGGTTTCAGAAACGCCCAGGTAACGGCCATAGCGCCCACGGGAACCATCGGCCTTCTCATGGACTGCGATACCACCGGCGTTGAGCCGGATTTCGCACTGGTCAAATTCAAAAAACTTGCGGGCGGCGGTTACTTCAAGATAATAAACCAGTCCGTCCCCCCGGCGCTGGAAGCCCTGGGCTATTCGCCGGAAGCAATCGACAGAATCGTCGCCTACGCCACGGGACGCAGAACCCTTGCGAACGCGCCGGGGATCAACGCGAAAACCCTCGAATCAAGGGGCTTTACCCGCGAGGCTGTTGCCGCGGCGGAGGAAGCGGTCAAGACAAGCCTCAGCCTTGAGGGGGTTTTCAATCCCTGGATACTGGGAAAGGATTTTATCGAAAGGGTTCTCCGTATTCCCGAGGCAACATGGTCACTTCCGGGATTCAGTCTCCTGAAGCACCTTGGCTTCAGCGCCGCGGAAATTGAGGCGGCGGAATTGTACGCCTGCGGAACGATGGGGCTTGAAGGCGCGCCAGGCCTTAAAAAAGAACATTACGCGGTATTTGACACCGCGACTCCCTCCGGCAGAAACGGCAGGCGTTCCATTGCCTGGACAGCCCACATCGGCATGATGGCCGCGGTACAGCCCTTCATTTCCGGCGCCATTTCCAAAACCATCAATATGCCCAACTCCGCCGGCTACGAGGATGTAAAGGGCGCCTACATGCTCTCCTGGAAAAACGCCCTCAAGGCTGTTGCCCTCTACCGGGACGGTTCCAAGCTTTCCCAGCCCCTTTCCTCCTTCGCGCCCGGCGCCGATCCCCTGGTGGACGCAATCCTCAAGGTGGAGCGGAGTCTTGAAGCGCCCGCCGCTGCGCCCGAGCGCCGCAGGTCGGACATCAGGGGAATGCGCAAGCCCCTGCCCAACCGCAGGGCCGGTTACACCCAGAAGGCAAAGATTGGCGGCCATTCGATCTTTCTCCGTACCGGCGAATACGAGAACGGCAGCCTGGGCGAAATATTTCTTGACATGCACAAGGAGGGCGCGGCCTTCCGCAGCCTTCTCAACAGTTTCGCCATTGCCGTATCCCTGGGTCTTCAGTACGGTGTGCCCCTTGAGGAATATGTGGACGCCTTTACCTTCAGCCGCTTTGAGCCTAACGGCATGGTGCAGGGCCACGACTACGTGAAAATGGCCACCAGCGTTATTGATTACATTTTCCGCGATCTCGCAATCTCATATCTCAAGCGCTCGGACCTCGGCCAGATAAAACCGGACGACCTCCTTGCCACGGGAACCAACAACGATTCGGGCATCCAGGCCGGCGATAGGTACCGCCGCGGCGAAAAATCAAGCGCGGGTTTCAGGCCCCCGGCCGCCGCTCCGGCCCCCGGCGCTTCATGCCCGGCAAAGCCCGGCGCCGGCCCGGCCGCGGCCCCGCCGGAGACATTCTCCGCAGGGGCATCGCCCGCCGGGGCGGCTCAGGGGGGAACGGGGGCAGGCGCCGCGGCAACGGGCGGAATCTCCGGCGGCCGCGGCCCGAAGGCTTCCGCCGCCGGGGACAGCGCGGCTTATGCCCCGGCCCGGATTTCCGCGGGCAGTTCACCGTCAAGCCAGCCGGCGGGCGCGCAGATCAGGGCGCCGGTCATGGAAAAGGCGGCGCCGGAACAGAGCGAGCTTGTCAAAATCGCCCAGGCGCGCATCAAGGGCTACGAGGGCGATCCCTGTCCCGCCTGCGGATACTTTACCCTGATACGGAATGGTACCTGCATGAAGTGCGACACCTGCGGAGGAACGACAGGATGCAGCTAAGCGGCCCAAAGGCCGTTCATGACGAAAGTCTGTTCGCAAAGCAACCGGCTTTGTGGACAGACTTTAATTCGTGATAATTGAGCCTGTTCCAAAAGCCGGTTGGTTTTAAACCGGGAATTGCCGCTTACGCCCTTTTTGCCCTTTCAAAGGACTCGGCTTTTATGTGACAATACCCGCCGGGATTCCTGTCCAGGTACTTCTGATGATACTCTTCGGCGCGGAAATATTGATGCAGGGCTTCGGATTCAACCGCGACGGGTTTGTCGTATTTTTTTTGAAGTTCCGCGAGGGATTTTTCAATGACCGGACGGTCCGCCCCATCGGTATAATAAATTCCCGTGCGGTACTGGGTTCCCTGGTCGGCGCCCTGGCGGTTAACGGAAACGGGATCGATAACCTCGTAGTAAAGGGAAAGAAGTTTTTCAAGGCTTAGTGCGGAAGGATCGTAGCGGACACGTACCGTTTCGGCGTGTCCCGTGTTCCGGCGGCACAGATCCTCGTAGCTGGGGTTTTCGGTGTTTCCGTTGGCGTAGCCCGCCTCGGTTTCAATCACGCCGGGGATGAGGGACAAATATTTTTCCGTTCCCCAGAAACAGCCGCCGGCAAGGTATATCTCTTTCATGGTTCCGCGCTACTTCCCCACATCCCGTCCCAGGGTGATCTGCGACGCGGCAAAGTTTTCAACGGTCCGCTTCTTCTCGAAAAAACGGGGCATTGCCGCGCTCATGGAATCGCGCCTGTAAAAGGGATCCTCGGGCGTGATGGGGAGAGTCACCGGCGCGCGCAGAACGGAGGATTTGTAGACGGCCATGATGAGTTCAAGGGCGTTGCGTCCGTCAATGCCGCCGATTGCGAGCTTTTCCCCGCCGCGGATTGCCGCGAGGAAGTTGCCGATCTGCGCGGGATGGCCTTCCACAGCAAGGGAAGGCAGCGCGTCGTAGGCGGCCTGGAGGCTCTGCCTGGCCCCGGTATCCTCTTCGGGGAAGCCGTTGGGCAGGGCCTTTGACGCCGCGGTTTTCCAGGGCACCGAAAGCCGTCCCTTTTCGGCCTGAAAGATCAGCTCCTGTTCTTCGTCGTGGGTGACAAGGGACGCGGTCATCTGGGCGAGCATGCCGGGGTATTCGAAAATGGCGATACCCAGATCCTCACATTCGGAATTGTCGTGGGCAGTGTTGGTGATGACCGCGGTAACCCGCTCGGGCCTGCCCAGCATCCACAGAAGGAGGTCGATGTGGTGAACCGCGTGGCTGGTGACGCAGCCGCCGTGCTCGCTCTTCCAGGTACCCCGCCACCAGATATCGTAGTAATTGCTTCCCCGCCACCAGAGTGAATTGACCGTCGCGTGGAGTACCCTGCCGGCCGTCTTTTCCTCAAGCAGCCGCTTCACCCTGCTGTTAGGCGTCTTGAAACGGTTCTGGGCTACCGGTGAAAGCAGCCTGCCGCTTTGTCCGGCGGCCCTTATCATCTCGTCACATTCCTCAAGGCTCGCGGCCATGGGTTTTTCCACCAGCACATGCTTGCCGGCGCCAAGCGCCTTGACCGCCGCGGAACAATGGACATCGGGAGGCAGGCAGATTGACACCACGTCTATTCCCGGCAGTGCCAGGACTTCATCGATTTCCCCGCAGGCCTTCGCGTTTTTAAGGCCCTTGCTGTCAATCAGGGCCAGCGCCTTGTCGGGGTAGAGATCGCAGACCGCCCGTACCTCGCACTTGTCCCTGTGAAAAAGATACGCGTCCGCGTGAACCGCCGCAATGGCCCCCGAACCCAGAATCGCAACTCCCTGCATAACCACTCCTCATTTCTCAAGAATATCCGCGCGAATATAGGTTTTTCCGTCGACGCTTAGTTCCGCCTTTGGAAAGATCACCGGCCGGGTAATAAACTCGAAGCCCTCCGGTTTTGCCACAATGGTATCCTCGCTCTTTGTGCCGGTTATCGAAGGATTCCAGCAGAAGCCCTGGTTTTCCTGGATGATGCCCCCGTGGGAAAAATCAACGCGGTAATCCCGGGGGGTGTAGCCTATAGGCCCGCCCTGATGGTGCCTGTCAAATTCGTCCCCGAAGCCGCGCACCGCGTAGGCTTCCCTGCCCGCGAGGAAGGGATGCTGATAACTTTTTCCGGGAACGGAATTTTTCATAAAGACAAGATCGATTTCCTGATTCAGGCGCATCTGCCTGCGGAGTTCCGCGCTTACCGGCGTAAAGTTGACATACCGGGTCAAACAGGCGATCAGCCCGAACCTGCCGAAGTTGCCGCCCAGCTGGACCCGTTCCCTGACCCGCCTGTCCGTGGCTATGGGATGCCGGTAACGGCTTATGCGCTCGTCGGCGGCGCACATTCCCGAATAAAAAACCAGGCCGTGGGAAACAAGGCTTTCCGAAAGGCGGCCAAGGATTTCAAATTCGCTTTCACCGGGGCGGATGGACGCGGCGGTTTCTTCGAGGGAAAGGGAAACGAGGTATCCGGTTTCACGGTAGCGTTCAAGCTCGGATTCGGTCAGGGAAAAACGCAACTGCTTAATCTCTTCGGCCACGCCGGCGCCCAGGGGAGAAGCGAAATCAAGCCCCAGGGCCGCGCCGGATCCGGCGAGTTTTTTTATTGTCTCCGCCTCAAAGTTCCCGTCATGCCAGGTTCCGGCGTGAACCGCAAAACCAAGCTCTTCAAGACCTTCCTCGCCGGCCATGCGGGGCGCTTCTATATTGTTGGTTATCGCATAACGGGATTCGGCGGTAACAAGGAGTCCGCAGTTGCCCATATCGCCGATACCGACATAATTTTTTCCGCCGCAGGAAAGCCAGGCGAAATTATCCTGCCGCTTGATGTAGACCGCGGAAAGTTTCCTTTCCCGCATAAGATTCCGCAGTCTCCCCAGTTTGATCTCAAGTTCTTCTTTTACCGTCATTTTTTATCCTTTTCGGGCCTTTTGTGCGCCGAGGAATATGCCGTATAAACGATGGACAGTACCGTTACAATAATAAAGGTGCAGGAAATGGGGCGGGCAAAAAACACCTTCCAGTCGTTATGCGAAATAAGAAGCGCCCGGTTAAGGTTCTGTTCGGCCATTGGCCCCAGAATTATCCCGAGGATCATGGGTGCGCCGGGAAATCCGAGCTTCTGCATGAAAAAGCCGACGATGCCGAAAACAAGGGCGATAATAACGTCGCCCAGGTTGTTGTTCAGGGTATAGGCGCCAAGGAAACAGAAAATCATCACCAGGGGCATCATGACGCAGCGGGGCACGTCGAGGAGTTTGGGCCAGACCCTGGTTCCCACAATGCCGAAGAAAAGCATCAGAAACTGCATGATGATAAAGGCCATGAAGAAGGTATTCACCGCCTGGCCGTTCTCGACAAAAAGCTGGGGGCCAGGCTTGATGCCGATGAGCATAAAGGCGCCGAGCATGACGGCCGTTACCGTGTCGCCGGGAATGCCGAGGGTTAAGAGCGGAACCAGGGCGCCGCCGGTGGTTCCGTTGTTGGAAGATTCCGGCGCGGCAATTCCTTCCACTATACCCGTCCCGAAAAGCTCCGGGTGTTTTGAAAAACGCCGGACAACTTCATAGGCAAGGAAACAGGAAATAGCCCCGCCGGAACCGGGGATAATGCCGATGACTATGCCGATTACCGATCCGATTAAAATCGGAAGCAGCATGCTTTTGAATTCTTCCCTTGAGGGAACCATGTTTCCCAGCCGGGAAGTGTCCTGTTTGATCTGGGGAGTTTTGTTGCTGAGGTCGACAAAAACCTGCGCAAGCGCGAAGATCCCGATGAGTACGGGCAGGATATTGAAACCCGCCATCAGCTTGACCACCCCAAAGGTAAAGCGGAGATTGCCGGAAATAATATCCACCCCGACCGTGGAAAGAAAGAGGCCCATAAATCCGCTGATAAGCCCCTTCACCATGTTCTTGCCCGAAGAGCCTGCCATGAGGGTAAGGCCGAAAATCGAAAGGGCGAAAAATTCAGGGGCCTGAAAGTTAAGCGCAACTTTTGCGAGCTGCGGGGCGATGAATAAAAGGCAGATGCCGCTCAACAAACCGCCGATGGCGCTGGCAAAGACCGCGACAAACAGGGCCTTCCCCGCCTGGCCGTTTTGCCCCATCGGATAACCGTCCAGCACCGTAGCCGATGCGGAAGGCGTACCGGGGGTCCTGAGCAGTATCGCCGAAATGGAACCCCCGTACATGGAACCGCAGAACATCGCGGCCAGCACAACCATGGCCGGAACCTTGTCGAGCTGGTACACCAGGGGCAGCAGAAGTATCACTCCCATTGAACCGCTCATTCCGGGAATGGCGCCGATGATGATTCCCCCCACCGTTCCGACAAACATCATCAGAAAGGTGATCGGCTGGAAGGCGTCCATTAAACCCTGTAACAATCCTGCATCCATGCGAAAACCTCCCCGTCCTTACAGAAAATAAAAATCAGGCAGGAAGATTCTGAAGGCATACACAAAAAGCGCCCAACTTGCGGCGGTCGTGATGACGCTCACCAGTAACATCCGCAGCCAGTTTCTGTCCCCGTACTGCAGCAGAAAGAGGAAAAGAAAGATCGGCGTGGTGATGAGATAGCCCAGATACTTTAGCAGAACCACGTAGAGCCAGAACGAAAGGGCCAGTATGAGAATACCCCGGAACTCCCTGGGGCTGAGCAGCTTTTTCGTCTGCGCGGCACCCGCCTGCGCGGATACTTCTTCCGTCCGCGCGGCTTCTGTCCGCAGGACGCGGCGCCTTTGCAGCCAGCCCTGAATTGCCAGAATAATTCCCAGCGCGCCAAGCACGCCCGTAACCAGCATGGGGTAACCGCCCGGCCCCAGCCCGAAACTTGCCGGAGGGGACATGCGGCCCGCGACAGCAAACATCGCCGCCGAAAAAACCACAATCCCGATACCGGTAAAAAAATCCGCCCGTGGCGTCATAATCCCGTCCCTTCAAAAAAACGGCCCCGGCAAAGCCGGGGTTTACCGGCCTTAATACCTGTCACCCAGTTTGTTGTCCTGGATAATTTTTTTGTACAGCTCGTTTTCCTCGGCGATCATCCTGTCGTAGGTCGCGCCGTCGGCATAGAGGGGATTCATCGAAAGGTTCCGCAGGGCGTCCTGGAATTCGGGATCGGCGCAGATCTGTCTGAAAATCGCTTCGAAACGCCGGACAATTTCCTCGGGAACGGTCTTGAGAATCACCGCGCCCCTGGTCTGCTTGTTGATCACGTTGAGGCCCATCTCCACGGTGGTGGGAACATCGGGATAGGCGGCCATTTTCTTGTCGCCGATAATTGCCAGTATTCTAAGATCGCCTGAGTCAACGGAAGTGAGGCCTTCGGCGGGCACGTTCATGGAACAGTCAACCTCACGCGCCAGGGTAGCCTGCGCCGACCGGGAGCCGCCGCCAAAGGGGATGTGGTTCACTTCGATGCCGGCGGCGATGCCGAACTGAAGGGCCGCAAGGTGATTGCCGCCGCCCGCGCCGGAGTTGCCCATGGTAAGCTTCCCGGGATTCGCCTTTGCATAGGCCACAAGATCGTTCACCGTTTTAAAGGGGGAATCTTTGTGAACCAGAATATAGGGGCTGTCCTCAACCGCGCTGAAAAGGGCGCGGAAGTCGGCGGCCTCATAGGGCGCCTTTGCCATCTGGGTTCTGATGGTCTGCGCGGTAGCCCACATGGCGATGGTGTAGCCGTCGGGACGGGCGGACATGTATTCGGTCATGCCCACCACGCTGGACGCGCCTTCAACGTTCTTTACTATCAACTGCTGCCCGTTCGCGTATTTGGGGAAACTTGCGGCAACCGCCCTGAACAGAAGATCCGAAGCGCCGCCCACCGCCCAGGGAACGATTACCGTTACAGGCTTCTCGGGGAAACCTGAATAATCTCCCTCCTGGGATGCTCCCTTCGCAAAGACCAGGCCGGAACAGAAGGCCAATACCAATACAACACCTAACAGCTTTTTCATTTTCTCTCCTCCCCGATATTCTATCGGTTCTCTCTTTTGGATAGATGATTTTTCAGAACCCGGTGATCCACCGGAACAGGGTTTATTTTAACACCAAATTTTCAGGATGTCTACTATACTTGTATGGCAATACGGGATCACGCCTGCATCTCCCCTGACAGTTTTTCTGTTTTCCGGCGGGGAACAGGCCTTTGTCCGGAAACAGGGTGAGCGTATGTACCAAGGAAAATTACTGCGGGCGGGGAAAGACAGGATGCCAGGCGCCATTCCTTTGTTTGTACCCCGGTTCTTTTCTGTCTGTTGTGGACTGACAAAAATTCAGATGAAAGAAACCCTCAAAACAAAATGCTGTACCGCCCGCGGCAAAACCTGTCGGATTGAGTGTTTCTAACGTCTGTTTTTGCCGGGATACGCTATGAACCTGTTTTCATAAACGCGCAAAGGGGCTACAATACAGACATGGAATGGTTTACGCGTCAGCCGACAGTGCTCCA
>JAISND010000154.1 GCA_031276615.1 Treponema sp.
TACCATTGCCAAAAATTTCGCGGGGGTTCCGCCCAGGGCTTTCATGCCGTGGGGCTCGCTGGAATCGTAATACACGCAGTCGCCGGGACCCAGCTCCATTTCGTGTCCCCCTATCGAGACAAGAAGCCGCCCCTCCAGGACATAGTCAAATTCCTGCCCCGGGTGGGTGTTGAGGCTTATCGGCTTGCTTTCGGTTTCGGAATTTGCCTCCACAAGAAAAGGCTCGGCCTTTTTTCGGTGGAACTTGTAGGCCAAATTCCAGTAGGCGTACATGGGCCTGCGGCTTACTTCGGGCGCTTCGCCGGCTTTGGTAAAGCAGAACGACTTTAACTTGGGGGTATCCCCGTCCACAAGCTCGGAAAGATCGACCCTGAAGCGCGCCGCGATTTCCACAAGGGCGCCGATGGGAAAATCCCGTTCGCCGCTTTCCCACTGGTTGTACTCAACCGGATCAAAACCCAGTTCCCTCGCCAGGGTTTCGGCCGAAATTTCTTCAATTTCGCGTAACACCCGTATCCGCTCGATGATTTCCCTTGATTTTTCCAGCATAATTTCTCCTTCTGTTTCGGGCCGTGCGGCCTCATTGCCCGCGTTATTCGAAAGTCTGGTTTAATACCCCGCCTTCAGGGCGGGGAGGTTCATTCCCTGACCTCGATGCGGCCGTCTCCGCGGGCTATATAGACGACAGGCCGTATCCGCGTAAAAAAGCCGTTTTCCACCACGCCGGCAATTTTATTCAGTTCCGTTTCCATGAAAACGGGATCCACCGGCTCCCTGAAACGCACATCAAGCAGCAGGTTTCCGTGTTCGGTGATGACCGGCCCGGCCTTGCGCAGCGCTTCCCGCAGAACGACGGAGGCGCCGAGTTTTTCAAGGGCGCGGCTTGCCGAAAGGCGGGCTTCGGGGATGACCTCAACGGGAAGGGGAAAGCCCGTCCCCAGATGGGGCGCGATCTTCGACTCATCGGCAACTATCGCGCAGGAAGCGGAAGCATAGGCCGCGAGTTTCTCGACAAGCAGGGCGCCGCCGCCGCCCTTGACAAGGCGGTTTTCGGGATCGATCTCGTCCGCGCCGTCGATGCAGAGATCGAGGCTTCCCCCCAGCTCCCGCGAATTTAGGGCGTAGACGGGTATGCCAAGTCTTTCGCACTCCATCCCGGACTGAAAGCTCGTGGGAAAGGCGCGTATGCCGGAAATTTTCCCCGCCGCCAGAAGCTCCCCTACCCGGCGGATTACATGTATGGCGGTGGAACCCGTGCCGAGTCCCAGCTTTATCCCGCTCTTTACCAGCGCGTCCGCCGCGGCTTTGCCCGCCGCTTCCTTCATCCGTTCCCGTTCGATTTTTTGATCCTCCGTCTCGCGCAGTTCCATGATTACCTCCTGCCGAACTGAACCCGCGGCACAAGCTGGGCGGGAAATTCCTTTCCCATAAATTGAACATACTGGTAACGCGCCTGGCGCAGCAGCATGTCGTAGCCGTTAAGTATCCGGCAGCCGGAATCCGCGGCGCGCCGGAGGAAAGGAGTCAGCTCCGGCTTGTACACCAGATCCATTACCGCCTCCCGGCCGGAAAAGGAGTAGGTATCCAGAGGATCCTGAACCTCGCTGCCTTCCATTCCCGCCGGGGTGGTCTGGATAATAATATCCGAATATTTTTCCATCGTCTCAAGCCCCTGGTTGTCAAGGCCGCCCCAGGCAAATCTGTACCGGGAAGCAAGCTCTTTGGCCCTCATGCCTGTCCTGTTGAGTATCAGGGCTTTGCCGCCAAGACGGAACAGCTCGGAAACGACCGCCCGCGCCGCGCCGCCCGCGCCGATGACGGTGATCTTCTGCCGCTTAAGGTCTTTTCTGCCGATAAAGTCAAGGAGGGAGTCGGAAAAGCCGGGGGCGTCCGTGTTTGTACCAAACCAGCCCGGGGCGAGGCGGGAAATGGTATTGCAGGCGCCGATGGATTCAACCGCGGCGGATCTCCGGGAGAGGAAGGGAAGAATTTCCTCCTTGTAGGGAACCGTTACCGAAACACCCTCGAGCGGAAGCTCCTCCGCGAGTTCCATAAAACTGCCGATGGAATCCGAGGGAAAGGGCGCGTAAACGGCATCGGTGTTTTCAAGGGAGAATACCGTGTTGAAAAACCAGGGGCTTCCCGTTACCCTGAGCGGGCGGCCAACCACGCCGTATACCTTTGTCGTCCCGGTGATTTCCCGGAAACGGTAGAGTTCCGCCAGTTCCTGAATGTCTATCTGTCCGGGCGCGGCGGGCGGCGCGTCTTTTTCCCCAAGGGCGCTCACATAGCTCAAAGAGGAGCCGAACTTTTCCGCCAGAATTCGGGTGTATATGCCGTAGTGCCCCATGCAGATGAGAATCTTCTCGATACCGGCCGTCTCCCGCCCCGCCCGCAGGAGTCTGAGTACATCGGCCGTGGAATTCGCGGCCAGGGAGATTTTTACCAGTTCGTCGCCGACGCGGCTCAGACTCCGCAACTTTGCCGCGATATCCTCTTCGGCGCCCCTGATGTTGTGATATGAACGGATGATTCTGGTTCCGAAGGTTCGGGCCGCCTCTTCAAGGCTGGGCACGTCGAGGTCGTCCTCGATATCCACATAGGCAAAATTCCGCCGCCTGTCCGTGTCGGCATAGGCAAGGCCCCGGGCAAGCAGATTGATGCGTGAACCTTCACCGCTGGTGAAATGCCCGCCGTCGATGTCGCGGCGTATGGTTAAAATGACCGGAAGCCCCGCCTGTTCGGGAAAACCCCTGACAAGGAGGCGCTCGTCGGGATCCAGACAGTCAACCCGGAGTTCCGCCAGGTCGGCGAACTTCCGGTACCTGCCGAGAATTTCCAGATCCCGTTCAAGGGTTTTCGCGGTCAAACACAAACAAATCTTCGCCAATTAAAAACCTCACGGATTCCGCAGTCAGCCAGCCCCGCCGCGGGAATCGAAGCTCCGCTTCGGGGCATGTATCCTTCGCACGCAATCAAAAATCGGGACGGTAAATATAGAGGGCGCTTACAAAACCTGTCTCGTTCAGGCTGACACGAAGCGTCAGGGGCCAGTTCCCGTCCGGCAGGGACAGAAGAATATGATCGCCCCTGTCCTCGGCTTCCTCCCCCAGAACCAGGAGTGCCGCGGGTTTGGAATCCCCGGGCTTTATGCCCCTGACGGATTTAAACCCGACCTGCCACACCCGGTCTTTGCAAATGTAGAAATCCCCCCCGTCATACACAAAGACCACATCGTCCTGCCACTCTTCCACTCCCCGTACCGCGTACACCGCCCTGGGCGTTCCGAAACGGTTCAGCAGGTCCTCCAGGGTAAGTCCGACAAGGGACGCGGGATCCTCCGGCATTTCGCCGTTTCCCCCTGTCTGCGAAAAAGCAGGAACAAGGCACGCAAGCAGAAAAAAGGCGCAGATACCTTTGGAAGATGACCGCATAAGCCATGTTACTTGAGGGAAGAAGGTTTTGCAAGCGTGGTATCATCCGGCGGAAACATACGCCGCGTCCGGCAGGCGATGACGCGGATGTCCGGCCGCTCTTTTGGGCTACAGCTGATCCAGCGGAAGCTCTTCCGCCGGGGGCTTGACCTCTTCACGGTGGATTTCGCGGTTCAGCATGGAAAGAATCAGCGTCGATCCCGCGGGGAGTTTGTAGGGAACGGTAAATTCGCCGCCCGGGTATTCAACGCTTATAAGGCGGATCCGCTCCCCCGAAGCAAGCAGCGCCTCAAGGCGCACCGAAAGGGGATAGGGATTCTCCGGTATCGTATAACGGAAAAGCTGATACACCTCGCCATCGGCCAGGGATTCGGGGGAGTTTACGCCAATCTGAACCAGGGTATTCGCGGGAACCACCGCGTCCGCCGCCGGCTGCTGATAAACGACGGTTTCCGGTTTTTCATTTTCCCTTGTTTCCCTGATCGTAAAACGGAAATCAATTCCCGTCTGTCCTATCTGTTCCAGGACTTCCGTGACCGAAAGGCCGGTAAGCCGGGGTACGGCGATCATTGCGTTTTCCTGCCCCTGGCTTACCACGAATTCCAGGGTTATGGGCCCGGAAATATCCGTTCCCGCTTCGGGCTTCTGCTGAAGAATGGTGCCCGGCGCTTCCGCCGAATACTCGTACATGAGGGGTTCCCTGACGGAAAGGAGCGCCGGGCCGCCCCCGGCCGACGCGAAAAGGGTCTGGATATCCATGCGGACATCGTCGATATTTCTGCCTGTAAAATTTTCAACCCTGTTTATTATTACCCCCTGGCTTACCACCAGTCGTATGCGTCTGCCGGCTTTGACAATGGTTCCGGCTTTGGGCTCCTGCTCCAGAACAAGGCCCCTGTCACGGGATGATTGCGAATAACGGAGCTGTATCCGGGGATAGAGTTCCTTTACCTGAAGTTCAAGCAGGGCTTCGGTAAGCTCCTTGCCCCTGACTTCGGGAACCATGGTCTGTTCCGCGCCGCGGACGGCTATAAAAAAGATCGATACGGCAATGATGCCCACAAAAACCAGTATCCCCGCCGCCATGGAAAGAAAAAGTTTCAGATGATCCGATACGTAACTTTCTATTGAATCCAGATCGAATTTTAAAAACCCCATATACCCTCTATTACCCTCTATAAAAACGAAACGTCAAACGCCTTCGCGCTGAAACGGCGGACTGCCGGGCCGGTTCCGTTCAGGCGCCAAGCCGTGAACCGATAAAATCCCGGGCGCCGTTCAAAAAGGCTTTCCAGTCCAGGGCCTTTTTCGCCTCGTACTGGAGTTCCCTTGCGGCAAGAACCCCTCTCCCCGTTTGTATCAGTATCCCCTGCCGCTTGTCTACACCCAGAACCGTACCAGGCGCCAAAACGCCGGACGGCGCCGCGAAACCGGCTTCCCCGGAATCCGCCGCCGAAGCCCCGGCCGGGGGGCTGTCCGGAAGCCCGGCCCTGAGTATAAAGAGCTGCCGTCCTCCCCGGGTGGTCCAGGTTTGGGGCCAGGGATCAAAGGCGCGGACACGGGCCTCGATTTCGGCCGCGCTCCTGCTCCAGTCGATAAGGCCGTCCTCCTTTGAAAGGAGGGAACAGTAGGTCGCTTCCCCGTGATTCTGGGGCCGGGCTTCCGCGGTTCCGGCGGCCAGCGCGCCGAGTACGCGCGGCAAAAGTTCCGCGGCTTTTTGCGCCGCAATGTTTCCAAGGCTGCCGGCGGTTTCCCTGCCGTTCAGGGGGATGTTTTCCTGCGCGAGAATATCCCCGCTGTCCATTTCCGCCGCAAGCCTCTGAATGCTGAGGCCGGTAAGACTTTCCCGGTTCAGGATGGCCGCGGGGATGGGAGTCGCGCCCCGGTACCTGGGAAGCAGGCTCGGATGGATGTTGATCCCCCCCAGGGGAAACAGGGCCAGAAATTTCGGGCCGAAGATGCGGCCGTAGGCAAAGGAAACAAGAAGATCCGGTTTCAGCGCCGAAACCGCTTCCCGCGCCGCGGCGTCCAGTCTTGCGGGCTTGAGCGCCGGGAAGGGCGGCTTTCCCGCGGCCGCAAGCCGCTCCGAAAACCGTTCCGCCGCCGCGCCCACCTCGGTAGGCTCCGGCTTTCCGCTCCGTCCCCTGGGGCTGTCCGGGTTGGTAAGCACCCCGGCCAGTTCAAAGCCGGCATCTCCGGCAAGGGCGAAAAGCGCCTCCAGGGAAGGAACCGCTATGCCGGGGCTTCCCGCAAAGAGTATCCGCATCAGGCCTTCGCCTGCTTTTCCAGTTTGGCGAGAATTCGTTTCCGTTTCAGTTCGGAAAGACGATCGATAAAAAGCACCCCCTCAAGGTGATCGTACTCGTGAAGGATGGCCCGCGCGAGGATTCCCTCCGCCTCCAGGGTAAAGGGGCGCCCCCTTTCATTCCAGGCCTGAACCTTCACGATCCTGGGCCGCACCACATCCGCCCATATACCGGGAAGCGACAGGCAGCCTTCCTCATATTTCATGGTATCCTGGGATGTTTCTATAATTGAAGGGTTGATAAACATTCTGGGTATGTCTCCTTCGATATGTATCACGAAGAGTCTTTTCATAAAGCCTATCTGGGGCCCGGCAAGGCCAATCCCTTTGGCCTTTTCAAGGGCATCCAGCATCATCCGGGCTGTCTTGATCAGGTCGGCATCGATTTTTTCCACTGATTCCGCTTTTTGCCGGAGCAGCTCATTGCCGAGGGTAAGTATATCCATAGCCCCATACTACAAAAAAGAACGGCTTTGGTATATCCTGAATTATGATCAATACATCCTTCGGCAGGGGCCTGGCCTGTGCCGTATCGTCTCACATTCTTTGGGGCTTGCTGCCCGTTTACTGGAAGCTCCTCGCCTTTGTTCAGCCCGGACACATCCTTGCCTTCAGAATCCTTTTCTCCCTTGTACTGACAGGCGCCTTTCTCCTGGCCATGAAAAACACCGCCTGGCTGTCGCCCTTCGGGAATGCGAAGAAAGCCTTCTTTCTTGTCCTGGCAGCCCTGACAATTTCAGTTAACTGGGGGCTTTATATCTGGGCGGTTAACCAGGGACACACCATCGAAGCGTCACTGGGCTACTATATCAAGCCCCTGGTTTCGATTGTCCTGGGGCTTGTGTTTTTCAGGGAGCGTCTGGGACTCCTGCAGTGGGCGGCCTTCGGGCTCGGATTTCTCGGCGTGCTCCTTATGACCATTCTCTCGGGCGCGCCGCCCTGGATTTCATTGGGGCTTGCCCTGAGTTTTGGTTTTTACGGTCTTTTAAAAAAGAAAATTACCCTTTCCGCCCTGGAATCGCTTGGAGCGGAAACCCTGGCCGCCGCCCCCATCGGGCTGGCGCTGCTCTTCCTTCCTTACGGAAATCTTTCCGATTTAAGCGGGCTAAGCGTTTTTTCATGGGTTCTGCTTTCCTCAATCGGCCTGGCGACGAGTCTGCCCCTGTACTTTTTTGCCCGGGGCGTACAGAGTCTGCCCCTTTCCGCCATGGGCTTCATTCAGTTTATTTCCCCCACCTTCCAGTTTTTGCTGGGGGTCTTTGTATTCGGAGAATCCTTTCCGGCCAGGAATTACGCGGCCTTTGCCCTGATATGGGCGGCGGTGATTCTCTATTCGGTTTCGCTCGGGAGATTGGGCAGACGGAGGAAGCTTCACCGTCCCGGACGAGAGGCGCCAAATCGCATTGCGCCGGAAGAAAAAGACGCCTATAATTAAAATATATGTTTAACGACTGCGTAATCATGGCCGGGGGATTCGGTACCCGGCTCTGGCCGGTGAGCAGTTCCAAAAGGCCCAAACAGTTTCTGCCGGCCGCGGGGGGCAATGCAAAGGGGCGGAGCTTTTTCAGTTCCTCGGTGGAACGGGCCCTTTCGGCCATTGAGGAACGGGACGGAAGGATCATCGTCATTTCCGGCAAGTCCCACCTGCCTTTCATTGTTGAAGCCTGTTCGGGACTCTCCGCCGCCGAAAAAAAACGCCTGGTGCTGATTCCGGAGCCGGCGGCAAAGAGCACCGCCCCCGCCATCGCCTGCGCGGCGCTGTACGCCGGCCTGACAGGCGGCCGGGAACGGAACATGCTTGTCCTGACAAGCGATCATATTATTCAACCCCTGGCAAAGTTCAGGGCGGACGCGGCCGCCGCGGCGCTGTACGCCGGGCAGAATAAACTTGTGGTATTCGGCATCCCCCCCACCAGGCCCGAAACCGGCTACGGCTATATTGAAACCGCCAAAAGTATCCCGGCCGGCCGGAGCCGGGAAAGTTCCGCCCGCGGCCGGAGGACCGGAGAGCCGGCCGTCTATCCGGTCACCGCCTTCCGCGAAAAGCCCGATCTGAAAACCGCCAAAAAATTCGCGGCCTCAAAACGCTTCTACTGGAATTCGGGGATGTTCGCGTTTTCATCCCAATTCATGCTGGACGAATTCCGGCGCCTCGCCCCCGAAGTAATCCGTCCCTTTGAGCGGCTCCGGGCGCCCGGCGGAAAATGTTATGCGTCAGAGAAAGGTATACGGATACTTCGGAACTGGACGGATCTTGAAAACGCCTACCGCCGTACCAGGGCTATATCCTTTGACTACGCCATTGCCGAAAAATGTTCCCAAACCTTTATGGTACGCGCCGGGTTTAACTGGACCGACGTGGGCGACTGGGAGGAATACGCCCGGCTCCTGGGAAAAACCGGCGCCGAAGTCTACCGCGCGGGGCCCGGCGGCGAAAACGGAGAATCCTCCTGTTTCGTGGATTCCGATATTCCCGTGGCCCTCGCCGGGGTTGAGGATCTTATCGTGGTGGTACGTTCCGGCAGGGACGGCGGGGTTCCGGCCGTACTTGTCACCAAAAAAGGTGAAACCCGGTACGTGCGGGACATTGTGGAACAGATAAAAAAGGCGGGAAGGACGGAACTGCTCTGACGGCCAAAACGCGGCGCAGGCGGCGGCCGAAAGAATCAGGGCTGATGATAACGCGCGGCCTTCACCCTGTACCGGTTTTATGCTATTCTTGTTCCGGAACATCCTGCGAATGCCGGGAATGTAATTTGCCCGGCAAGCTCAAGTCTATGGTGTATAAAGTAATCTGGAGGTTACTAAATGGTAATTTTAACGCTGAACTGCGGTTCTTCATCGGCGAAATATCAGGTTTACGACTGGGAGGCGAAAGACATCCTGGCCGTCGGCATTGTGGAAAAGGTTACCCTGGGCGGTTCCTTCATTTCCCATAAAGTCAAGGGACAGGAGGAATATGTTGCCAGCCACGATTGTCCCACCCACACCGATGCGGTCGGCCTGATCATCAAAACCCTTACCAGCGGGGAGCACGGGGTTATCAGCGACATGTCGGTAATCAAGGCTGTAGGACACCGAGTGCTCCACGGCGGCGACAAATTTATCAAATCGGTTATCGTGGACGACAAGGCTATGGCCGCCTTCAACGAAGTAAAGGATCTGGGGCCCCTGCACAACCCCGCCAACATCATGGGTATTGAGGCCGCCAAAAAGGTGCTCCCCGACGTGCCCCACTGCGCGGTTATGGATACGGCCTGGCACCAGACCATGCCTCCCGAATCCTTCCTGTACGCGGTGCCCTACGAGTGGTACGAAAAATATTCCGTCCGCCGTTACGGTTTTCACGGGACAAGTTTCCTCTACACGGCCAAGCGCGCCGCGGTTCTGCTGGGGAAAGACCCCTTCAGGACCAACCTTGTCATCTGCCATCTGGGGAACGGTTCCTCGGTAAACGCGGTCAAAAACGGATGTTCCTTTGACACTTCAATGGGCATTACCCCCCTTGAGGGACTTGTGATGGGAACCCGTTCGGGCGACGCGGATCTTGCCATGCCTTTCTACGTTATGCGCAAGACAGGCATGAGCGCCGCCGAAATGGAAACCGTCCTGAACAAAAAATCGGGGCTGCTGGGCATTACGGGAAAATACGCCGACCGGCGGGATATCCAGAAGGCGAAACTTGAAGGCGACAAACGGGCGGAACTTGCCCAGAATATGGAAGCCCACCGGGTAAAAAAATACATCGGCGCCTATCAGGCGGTGCTGGGACGGGTTGACGCACTGGTCTTTACCGCCGGCGTCGGGGAATTCGCCGCCTTTATGCGCAAAAAGATCCTCGACGGCCTTGAGGAAACCGGCATCGTCTACGATCCGGAAAAGAACGACATGTCCCATACCCGGAACACCGAAACCATTATCTCAAAGCCCGAATCGAAAATACCCGTCTACATCATCCCCACCGACGAGGAACTGGTTATGACCGAGGATGCCTTTGCCCTGATGAACGGAACCTACGATGTGCATACCAAATTTACCTACTCCTTCCAGAGCAAAGACTATGTGAACAAGGGGCGCGCCGAGGGCCTCAGGGAAGAGCTGGCCAGGCACCCCGAGCTTGAAAAAATTATCGCGAATCCCAAATAGGGAAGGGCCGCGGGCAGAAGTGAACTATGACCGAACTTCTCTGTATCGGTAACGCGATTGTGGATGTCTTTGCCGGGGCCGGTTCCCAAAGCATGGACAGGCTGGGAATACGGGAGCCGGTGCAGCATATCGGACGGGAAGAAGCGGAAAGGATCCTCGCGGAACTCGGCGTACGCGGCGGAAGCGTCTTTCCGGCCGGCGGCGGCGCTCCGGTTTTCAGCTCCGGCGGCGGCGCGGCGAATGTGGCGAAGATAGCCGCCCTGCTCGAGGTCGGCGCGGCCTTTGCCGGCTGCGCGGGCGGCGACGGGCTGGGGGATTTTTTCAGGGAAGATCTCCGCGCCGCCGGAGTTGCCGCGCTGCTCACCAGGGGAAAGGAAAAAACCGGAACCTGCATTATACTCAGCAGTCCGGAAGGGGAAACCCGCATCGCAGCTTCCCCCGGCGCGGCGCTGGAATTTACCGGGGACGACATAGACGAAAAAACGATTCAAAACACCAGGGTGCTTGTCCTTGACGGCTATGTTCTTGAACGCCGTCCCCTGGTGCGCCGCGTACTGGAACTGGCCGACAGGTACGGTACGCCTGTCGCCCTGGACACGGCCTCGGTTTTTCAAATCCGGGAAAAGACCGGGGAAATACTGCAATACTGCCGAAACTATCCGCTTATCCTGTTTATGAACGCCGATGAGGCGATAGCTTTTTACCATGCGCTGAGGAAGGACAGGGAGGACGCGGAGGGCGGCCGCGGGGAAAAGCAGCGGGACGAACGGGAAAAGGAAAAAATCATCCTTGAAGATATTTGTCCCGTTTTTAAAATTCTTACCGGGGCGGAATTGTTTCCCATCATCGTAATCAAGCTGGGAGGCCGCGGCGCCCTTGCCCTTGCCGGCGGTGAACTGTACCGGCAGGAGACCTTCACGCTTGTTCCGAAAAATTCAATCGGCGCGGGCGACGCCTTCTGCGCGGCCTTTCTGGCATCCTGGATCAGGGGGAAATCCCTGTCCGAATGTCTTTCCCTGGGGAACAGGGTTGCCGGAGCGGTGCTTGAAGTGCCGGGAACGCGGATAAAGGGCGGCAGGCTCAAACCCTTCGCGAAGCTTCTGAAAAAATGAGAATACATTATATCCAGCACGAAGAATTCGAAACGCCGGGAAACATCCTCACCTGGGCCGCGGCAAAGGCTTACCCCCTTGCGCGAACCCTCGTTTACAGCGCCGGGAGGGCGGAAAGGTCCTTTCCCTCCCCCGATGATTTTGACTGGCTTGTGATCATGGGCGGCTCCATGAATGTGTACGAAAACGACAGATACCCCTGGCTTGACGGGGAAAAAGAGCTTGTCAGAAAGGCGGCGGAACGCGGAAAAACGATCCTGGGATTCTGCCTGGGCGGGCAGCTCATCGCCGCGGCGCTCGGCGGAAGGGTTACCAAAAACAGCGAACGGGAGATCGGCTGGTGGCCGGTCTCTCTGAAGCCGGCGGCCCGCGCCCGGCCGGAGCTGTCCTTTCTGCCCGGCAGCTTCAGGGTATTCCAGTGGCACGGCGATACCTTCAGCACGCTTCCCCCCGGCGCCGTCCTTCTTGCCGAAAGCGGGGCGTGCAAAAACCAGGCCTTTGTCATCGGCCGCAATATCTGGGGCTTCCAGTTCCACTGGGAAATGACCGGGGACATCATCGCCAATCTTGCCCTGAACTGCGCCGGCGAGCTTGGTCCCGGCC
>JAISND010000173.1 GCA_031276615.1 Treponema sp.
GCCGCGCCGTCCCGGCGTTGCCCTGGTTCTGGGAAACGAAGAAACCGGACTTCCCGACGCGGTAAAAAACAACTGCGCCGCCCTGCTCCGCATTCCCGGTACAGGCCATATCGAAAGTCGTAACGTGTCCCAGGCGGCCGCGCTTTTTCTGCATGAGCTGTTTGAATTGTAGGAAGTATAACGGCTTCCGTCAGGCGCCTCACGCCGCCTGTCGTGTTCGCGGCGGCCGCGAGGCCCATCACCCCGGCCGCGGCGGTACGGAAACGGTCCCGGCCGGTTCTGCGGTTCCTCCGTGAAGCCGGGAACCGGCGACCTGTGCCGGAATCTTTCCATGCCCGGTAGCGGTGAAAGATCGTAATCCTTTCCGCCAAGGCCCAGTTTCGTAACCCGGAAGAAACGCAGGTTCTGGTTTTGCGGCGCAAACTCCGGCAATTGCCGGGGCCGGACGTAGCCTTCCAGAGTCACCGCGGCGCCGGCTTTAAGTCCGTCGATAAAACCGGCAAACCGCTGAAGGCCCATGACGCAATAAACGACGCCGTCGGATTCAACGGAAATGAAACCGTGAGTGATTCCCAGAGTTCCGCTTATTTCGGACTTTTCGGGGTCGCCGGCCTTTCCGGAAAGCTGACCGGTATTCCGGGCAAAAACCAGACCCGCGCCCGCAATCGTAATCACGGAAATTAAAACAACCCTTCTCATAATTTTCTCCCCGCATTGCTGATTTGAATTTGCCTGATATAAATAACCGGCAATTCCGGACACCTGAAGGTCCGTTAAAATTATTACAAGCAAGAATCGTGCCAGGTGATTCACGGGAGCCGTGCGGGAACCGGCCGGGTTTCCCCCGGGCCGTTGACAAATTCCGGCGGATTCCGGCCGGACGGGGGATTTGTCAGGAAAAAAAATCGTGGAGGCAGATAAATTTTACCCGCCGCAAGGACGGGTGGGTAAAAGGGTTACAGGAGCTGTTCCGGCAACACATGCGTTAAAAAAGAGCTTGCCCAAAACCAGCCGGGTTTTGAAACAGACTCAACACTCAAACCAATATGTTCCCCGCCGGAGCGCCCGAAGCGGCTTACTTCACAAAAAGTTTATGGATCAGCAGCAGAATTTTGTAGTACAGGTAGGGAAATATTCTGAAAAAGCGGAAAGGGTTCCGGAAACAGTAGCCTATCCATTCAAGGCCGCGGTCAAAGGCGGCGCGGGAAGGCCGCTTTCTGTGCTCCGCGAATATATCGAAGAGATCGCTGCACCAGAGCCGCAGCCCGCGGCCCAGCCGGGCGTTGTTCCGGGCGATCCACTGTTCGCCACCCCGGACGCCTTTGCCGACAAGGAGCAGCGAGGGAGAGGCTTTGCGGATCGCCTCGATAATGGTCGCTTCATCCTGACGCCTGAACGCTCCGATGTAACGCCCCACGATACGCAGCCGGGGAAAGGTCTCGCGGATGTTTTTTTCCGTCTTCCGCAGAATTTGTTTTTTGCCGCCGAGGAAATAGATCGAGTGCTCACGGCTTTCCAGAATGGTGAGGAGGTTTATCACAAAATCGAAGGGCATGTAGCGGACGGCCTTCTTCCCCGTAAGAAAGCGGATGCCGCCTGTCAGGCTTCTGGAAATGGGAACAACCAGGGCGGCGTTCAACACGTAGGTACGATACTCCCCGCTCCGCCGGGCACGGAGCAGGTCCCGCAACGAGAGGAGTACAATGTTCTGCTCTTTGCCAAAGGCCAGAAGCTCATACACCAGGGGGCCAAGCTGGTCAGGGGCGGCAATATCAACGGGAACCCGTAACAGATTTACCCGTTCCCGCGCCGGGGATGTCGTATTTCCCACGAATTTTTCTCCAATAAAATGATCCGTATTGCCGCGGCGCCGTAGAGGGCCGCGGTTTCGGTACGCAGAACCGAATTGCCTATGGTCAGGGGTTTAAAACCCGCCGCCAGAAAGCGCCCTGCTTCGGCGGGAGAAAAACCTCCTTCGGGGCCGACGGCCAGCGCCACAATTTCCGGATCCTTATCAAGATAACCGTGGAGACTGGCCTGTTCAAGAGGCAGATGGTGGAACAGAATCCCCAGGGCGCCGGGGCGGGTCCTTTTCAGCTCTTCCCAGTACGCAAAGAGCGCGTCAATGTCCAGAGGCGGACGCACGGAAGTAGCAACGGAAGAGCCGCTCTGCTGGCGCGCTTCCCTGACGATTCGCTCCCAGCGGGCGCAGCGCGCGCCCTTCTGCCCCTCCGGGCCCCTGATTTTCGGAATCGAAAATTCCGAACCGAAGGGAACTACTTCCGTCAGACCCCCCTCGGCGGCCTGCCGTACGATGAGGTCCATTTTTTCACTTTTGGGCAGGGCCTGGAAAAGAATGATGGGAGGCAGGCCCGCCCCGGCGGGCGCGGAACCTTGCGCGGCCGCGGCCGGCTTCGCCGGGAGGCAGTCGCCCGTAAGCGTCCCTCCGCCGGTGGAAAGTACCCGCACCAGAACCTCACCGCCACCAGGAAGCAGGGCGGGGAACACCTCGCCCGGAGCAAGGCGGCGTACCCGGACAAGGTAATGGTAGTCATTACCCTCAAGCCGTATCCTTCCGTTCCTGTCCGGCCCGCCGCCCAGAATAAAGCGCTTCACGGTTTATGAAGCCAGGGGCAGGTCCGCGGAGGCTTCTTCCTGAAGCGCCTTGAGGGTCTTGGTACCCTGCATAAGGGTACGGTAGCTGCCGTCCCTGAGTACCTTCAGCGCTTCCTGGAGCTGTACGTCGTATTCAAGATCATACACCGGCGCGATGCTTGTACGGTTCTGCTCGTTTCTGACAAGCCGCCTGAGCAGGGAAACATCCAGCTTGTAGTCCCCCGCCAGGGTACGGGCGAAGGCCTCGATCTCGGCGGCGCCCGCTTCGGGATTCGCCTCGACAAAGGGGGCGATCCTGTTGGCCTTGATCAGGGCGTTGAGCTGTTCCGCGTCGGCGTCGGTAAAATCGGGGAACGCGACTTCCATATCCGGGGGAATGCCGATCTTGTCGATGTTCACGTCGCTGGGCGTGTAGTAGCGGGCCGTGGTGATCTTGAAGCCGGCGGTATCAATCGGATAGACCTGCTGCACCGAACCTTTGCCGTAGGATTTTTCCCCTATCAGGTAGGCGCGTCCCCTGTCCTTGAGGGCCCCCGCGACAATTTCCGAGGCCGAGGCGGAACCGCGGTTGATGAGCACGATTACCGGAATATCGGCGGAAACCAGGGCGGGGCCCCGGCTGTTGAACACATGGTTTTCGGCGGGGATTCTCGATTTGGTACTGACCACCACTCCATCGTCAAGGAAGAGGCTGCAAACATCAACCGCCGAATTCAGAAGGCCGCCGTAGTTGTTCCGCAGATCCACTATCAGGCTCCTGTAATTTTCCGATTTGAATTCGGCAATGGCGTCCCCGGCGCGGCTGGCCGTCATGGGGGTAAAGGTGATGAGCTTGAGGTAACCGGTCTCGCCGATCATGGCGTGCTTTGCGGTCGGCACCTCAATGATCGCCCTGGTAAGGGTAACGGGGAATTCAAGTTTTTCGCCCCGGCGGATGAGGAGCCTGACATCAATGCCGGGGCTTCCCCGCAGCCGGGCCAGCACTTCCTCCATGGTGAGCTTGTCCGTGGATTCCCCGTCAATCTCAATGATGAAATCGCCGGGGTTGATCCCTGCCCGCCAGCCCGGCGTGTCCTCAATGGGTGAGGCCACTTCAACGTAGGGCGGCTTGCCGTCGGCGCGTTCGCCAACGGGTTTTGATATGTAAAGACCTACGCCGCCAAAGCTCCCCTGGGTGGTGTCGTTAAGATCGGCCATCTCCGATTCCGGCAAAAAACTCGAATAGGGATCGTTCAGGGCATTGAACATGCCGGTCATGGC
>JAISND010000186.1 GCA_031276615.1 Treponema sp.
GGATGATAAGCATAAATTTCCCCGCGAGGACGCCAGACCCGCCGTGAACGACTCTGGAATTCCCCGCCGGAGCAGACTTTGCGCTGGAAGTTCACGCGCTTTTGCGGGACGAATCGCGAAGGCTGCGGAGGCGGATTCTACAGGCAAGTGAACGGCGGGACTGGCGCCTCCGCGGGAATGTTAATTCTTTATATCATTCATTGGCGCCCCCGCCGCAGTTTTAGCGCTGCTTTTGCCGGGATGCTTTTCCGCGCCCCCCCCTTGATCAGTTTCCCGTTTGTATGGTATAAAACTCCTATTATTTTTGGTAAAAGGGTAAATGTATGTATGCGTTGGTGGAATTCAAGGGAAAACAGTACAAAGCTGAGAAGGGCGCCCTGCTCAGGGTCGACAGGATCGACGCCGAGCCGGGTTCCGCTTTTGATATTGATTCGGTGCTTCTGGTTTCGGGCGATACGGTCTCGGTGGGAACCCCCTATGTAGAGGGCGTAAAGGTCAGCGCCACGGTGGAATCCCATGGGAAAGGCGATAAAATCATCGTTTTCAAGTATAAACCCAAGAAGGATTACCGCCGGAAAACGGGACACCGGCAGCAGTTTTCGATTATCAAAATCGGGGATATTGCCGGGGTATAAGCGCCGGCGGGCACATGATTGAAATTGAGGTGACCTTGGACGAATCCGGCCTGCTCAGGGCATGCAGGGCGTCCGGGCATGCCGGCGCCGGAAAGGCGGGGGGCGATATTGTCTGCGCCGCCGTTTCGGTGCTGATGCGCACGGCAGTCAGAACCCTTTCCGAAAGAAGGGGCATAGAAATCCGGGGCGGGGCTCCGGAACCCGGCTTCCTGTGGCTGGAAGCCGATTATACGGCGGAAGGAAGGGAATTCCTTTCCGCCTGCGGGGATTTCCTTGTTGAAGGGCTTGGATCGGTAGCCGGGGAATACCCCAAAAATTGCAGAATAAGCATTCGGAGGACATAAATGGCACGGAAACGGGGCGGAAGCGGAGCAAAAAACGGACGGGATTCAAACCCCCATTATCTTGGCGTCAAGGCTTCTGGCGGCACCACAGTCAGGGCCGGAACCATTATCGTCCGGCAGCGGGGTACCAAAATCCACCCCGGCCTCAACGTGGGCTGCGGCGGGGATTATACCCTCTACGCCCTTGCCGACGGCGCCGTAAGTTTTACCCGCCGCCGGGGCCGCAAACTGGCTTCGGTCATACCCGCCGAATGAGGCTCCCCGTCCCGGGGTTCCCCTCTCCGGTGTTCTCCCGCCGGAAAACGGGTTCCCGGGTACCGGTTCAGCGCGAAAGAAACCCCGGGTGAAAATTGTTTCCGGATATTCCCTTCGTTTTTGCGGCCGGTTTATATTATAATTGTAAATAATGGAAAAATTTGCCGATGAGGTCTTAATCGAAGTTTCCTCCGGCAGCGGCGGCAACGGCTGCGTGGCCTTTCGGCGGGAAAAGTATGTTCCCAAAGGAGGGCCTTCCGGCGGGGACGGCGGAAAGGGCGGGGATGTAATATTCACGGTACGCCGCAACCTCCGTACCCTGGCCCATCTCAGATACAGACATTCCTTCAGGGCAGAAAACGGCCGGGACGGCGAGGGCGGCGGCCGTTACGGGCGGGACGGCGAAGACCTGCTCATCCCCCTGCCGCCCGGCGCCGTCATCAGGGAAGCCGAAACGGGAAAACTTGTCCGCGACTTCGGGGCCGGCCGGGAGGATTTTGTGTTCCTCCGGGGCGGGAAAGGCGGCTGGGGAAACATCCACTTCAAGTCACCGGTGAATCAGGCGCCCCGCAAGGCGCTGCCGGGCAGATCCGGCCGGACCATCATGCTCAAGGTGGAGCTGCGAATTCTGGCGGATGTAGGACTTGTGGGTTTCCCCAACGCGGGAAAATCCAGCCTCCTTGATCGCTTTACCAATGCCCGCCCCAAAATAGCGCCCTATCCCTTCACCACCAGAATACCCAACCTGGGGGTACTGAGCTTCGGCTCCCGGGAAGAGAGCCGCGACATAATACTTGCCGACATTCCGGGGCTGCTTGAGGGCGCCTCCGAAGGCGTGGGACTGGGGATTCGTTTTCTCAAGCACGTCTCCCGCGCCGCGGCGCTGGCCTTCCTTGTCGACCTTTCCGACGACCGTTACCTTGAAGCCCTTGACGTGCTCCTGGCGGAGCTTGCGGCCTTTTCCCCGGAGCTTGTCAAAAAGAAGCGCCTTGTGCTGGGTACCAAAACAGATCTTGAGGCAAGCGCCGGCCGGCTGGAGGAACTCAAAAACAGATACCCGGCGGAACGGATACGGGGCATCTCGGTTTTTTCGGGTGAAGGGCTGGAAGAACTGGCCGCCGACCTTGCCGGTCTTGCCGGGGCCGGTGACATGCCGGCGGTGGGAGAAATGCCGCCGGTAGGAGAAATACCGGCGGAAGAAGCGGCGGAAGCGTCCGGTCCTGCCGCGGAGGCCGGCGAAGCGTGAAATTCGCGATACTTGGAGGGAGTTTCAACCCTGTTCATCTGGGGCACCTCTTCCTCGCGGACGCGGCGCTTTCATTTCTCGGTTACGACAGGGTTGTGCTGGTTCCCGCCTACCGTTCCCCCTTCAAACTTGCCGCGAAGGGCATGGAAGAAAGCGCCCGGGATCGGCTTGACATGCTGGCGGCCTCCATCGCCGGCGATCCCCGGCTGACCATCGATGACTGCGAAATCAGGCGGAAGGGAGTCTCCTATACCGTTGACACCCTCAGGGATATTATCCGGCGCTATCTTCCCGGCGGGAAACCGGGTCTCATCATAGGCGACGACCTTGCCGCGGATTTTCCCGGCTGGCATAAAAGCGGGGAGATCCTTGAACTCGCGGATATAATCATTGCCCGGCGCATTCATTCCGGCAGGATTTCCCCGCCCTATCCATGCAGGCAGATCACCAACGAGGTGATGGAGGTTTCCTCCGCCATGGTGCGTGAACGCATTGCCCGGGGGGGCGCCTGGCGTTACCTGGTGCCCGCCGCGGTCCGCCTCATTATCGAAGATCGCGGCCTCTACGGTTTTGCGGAGACCACGGCGGCCTCCGCCGTCCCTCCCTCCGGGGCAGGGCGTGATTCCGTCAGGAAACAGATACTCCGCGTGGAAGAGGCCGCCAGGGAGATGCTCCGGCCGGCGCGCTTCCTCCACTCCCGGAATACGGCTCTGCTCGCGTGGGATCTCTGCCGCCGCTTCGGCCTGGATTTTCAGGCGGCGTATCTCGCGGGCATCGCCCACGACCTTGGCAAGCCCCTGGGCAATGAGGAACTGCTGAAAACGGCGGAAACCGACGGCGCGGGCCTTTCACCGGCTGAAAGGGACAAACCGGCCCTGCTCCACGGCAGGGCGGCGGCGGTATTGCTTGGGGAGCGCTTTGGCATACATAATAGGGATGTTCTTGAGGCGGTGGCCTGGCATACGGAGGGGAACGTGGAGATGGGCCCCCTGGCAAAGGCGGTCTTTATAGCCGACAAGATCGAGGTTTCCCGCGAAAACGTGAGGCCCGATCTAAGGCGGCTCTGCTTCGCGGAGGACGCGGAATTCGACCGGATTTTTTTCGCGGTGCTGGAAGACACCGTCGCCTGGCTCCGTTCAGGGGGAATAGAGATCTCGGAAAAAACTCTCCGGCTGCTGGAGAAAACAAGGGGGGAAGATTTCTGAAAAGGACAAAGACAGACGCCAGTATTTTTTTTCTTGCCGCCATTGTGCTGCTCTTTGCCGGCGGCATTGTTTTTGCCGTGTACAGCCTGCGCGCGGATCCCGTCGAGGGGGCCCTTTCCGGGGACAGGGTGATCAACGTGCTCTTTGTCCTTGAGGACAGATGGAAGCCCCTGAGCACCTTCGTGCTGATGTACTATCCCGCGACCAGGCGGGCGGCCATTTTCGATATTCCCGGCGAACTGGGGCTTATCATCAAGCGAATCAACCGGGTTGACCGTATTGATACGGTGTACGATCCGAAAAAAATTTCGGGCTTTGAAAATGAAATCGGGGAACTCCTCGGCATAGATATTAATTTTTACCTGATCCTTGATACGGACAGCCTGGGGATGGTGGTGGTTCTTGTCGAAGGGGTTGAGCTTTTCATACCTTCCCGCGTTTCGGTACATAATGAAAACGGGGTGATTCTCTTTCCCTCCGGCGTAACCCGCCTTGACGGGGACAAGGCGAAAACCTACGTTACCTATGAAATTCCGGAAGAGGAACATGAAATGGCGACCTTCCGGCGGCAGCGTTTTTTTCTCAGTTTTTTGAAGCGCCTGGGAGAAATGAACGAAACCCTGAAGATTCCCGCCGTGGCCCGGTTCTACCAGTCCCTGCTTGTCACGGATATGAACCAGCGCGTCAGAATCCGCCTGTTCGACGAATTTACCGCGATTGATACGGACAGAATCAGCGTGCAGTCCGTCGGTGGAATTCCCAGGGAGGTTTCGGAACAGACTCTGCTCCTTCCCTACTACGACGGAAACCTGGTAAAGGAGATAGTGCGCCAGACCCTGGGGGGCCTCACCAGACAGACGGAAGCTTCCCTGACCGATCGGGTCTTTACCGTGGAAGTGCTCAACGGAACCGCGGTGAACGGCCTTGCGGGAAGGACGGCGGAACTGTTGCGGGGTTTCGGGTATGACGTTATTTCCATAGGCAACGCCGACCGGAATGATTATGAAAAAACGGAAATCATAGATCGTTCGGGCCATTCGGACATGGTGAAAACCTTTGGGGACATTATCCGCTGCGGGAACGTCCGACCGGAATCGCCCCTGCAGGAAAACCCCGAAGGGGAACTGCCCGTCCAGAATTTTGAGTACCGCTCGGATTTTACGCTCATCATCGGAAAGGACTTTAATGGAAGATATGTCACGGCAAACTGAAGAGGCCGCGTCCGGGGATTCGCCGCTCCGCGATTCGGAGTCGTCCCGGGAAACCGCGCTTGAACTGGCCAGGCTGCTTGAGGAACACAGGGGCGGCATGCCCCTGGTACTGGATCTGCGGGACATGAACGCCTGGACGGATTTTTTCGTCATCGTCACCGCGACCAGCGGCGCCCACCAGGACGGGCTGGAAAGGCATGTCAGGGAATTTACCCTGCAAAGGGGAATTGAAATATTAAGACGTTCCCGCAAGCCCGCCGTCCAGGGCGATGACTGGCGGCTTATAGATTTGGGGGCAATCGTTATCCACATTATGAGCGGGGGAGCGAGGAAATTTTACGAACTGGAGCGGCTCTGGAGCGCCGCCGCCGTCATCTATCCCGATGGGGCTGCGCCTGAACCCTGAGTCCGCCAAAATTTACCCCCGCGGTTTTTTGCGTTTTTTTGTTGACAAATTTCCGAAGCGCCCGTATCATAATTACTGAAACGTTTTGGTTACCAAAACGTTTCAGTAAGGATACGCGCAGAAATAACATGACCCTTTGATCATGTTATTTCCTTATTGCGTAAGCAATTAGAATAAAATGCAAGTCATTTTATTCATGCGCGGTTCCTAAGGACGGCGGATTCTGAAAAAACGGGCGACTATCAAGGATATCGCAAAACTCGCGGGGGTTTCACTGGGGAGCGTTCATTGCGCCCTCATGGGAAAAGAAGGGGTCGGCAAAAAGACCAGACAGCGCATCCTTGACATAGCAAAAAAAATTGACTACCGCCCCAATTCCAGCGCCGCGGCCATCAAGCGCAAGCATCTGCGGATTGCCGCCGTTTTTCCCGGTACGGGCAACGACAACCGCTTTTTTTATACGGGAATCTGGCGGGGGATTCGGGATTTTTTCAATACCGCCGTAGACCTTAACATAAGCTGCCTTGAGGTTCCCTATAAAAGCAAAAACGGCTATGACGTGAACGCCGGCGAACTGTCGGGCCTCCTCGAAAATATCAAACCGGACGGGCTGCTCACCCTCGGCGCTCTGGGCAGGGAGGGCGAACTTTCCATTCAGCCCTTTATCGAAAAGAATATCCCCGTGGTGCTGGCCACCAACGACATTCCCCGTTCGGGCAGGCTTTGCTGCGTTCAGCCCGAATACCGGATCACCGGACGCATGCTGGCGGAATTCGTCACCCGGCAGATTCCCGGCGATACCGGCATACTGATCTGGGCCGGCGACATCAAGGTTCCCTCCCATTACCTTATCGTGGAGGGTTTTGATTCCTACCTGAGGGATAAGGGCCTCCCCAATCCGGTGTACAAGGTGTATTCGGGCGGGGCAAAGCGGGGGGACAGGGAAAACATGCTGGGCGCAATCAGGGAAAACAATCCCGGCGCGTGCTGCAGCGTCAACGCCCGGGGAAGCGTGCTCCTGGGAAACGCCGTTCGGGAAGCGGGCCTTGCGGACAGGATTGTCGCGGTGGGAAGCGATCTCTTCAGGGAGAATCTGCGCTTCCTCAGGGACGGCGTCTTTACAGGCCTCCTGCACAAAAATTCCTATATGCTGGCCTACGTGGCCGCGAAATACCTTGTCGATTTTCTGGTTAAGGATATACCCCCGCCGGCGGATACAATACATGTCGGAAGCGAGATCGTTTTCCAGAGCAACGCTTCGATGTTCAAGAACGGCTTCAGCCAGCTGCCGCTCTGACGCGGCGGCTGTAATATTTTTGAGTTTAATTCAGGAGGAGAGAAATGAAAAAAATTTTTACGGTTCTTTCGGGAATGATCCTGGCGGCTTCGGTTTTTGCCGGCGGCGGGCAGCAGTCTTCCGGAGGGGGAGACTCGCAGCAGCCTGTTATCCTGAGGTACGCGGAGCTTAACCCGGACGGCCACATCATGGATCTCTGCGCGGATCACTTTGCCGAACTGGTCAAACAGAAATCCGGCGGACGCATCACCATCCAGGTTTTCCCCGCGGGACAGCTCGGCGATGAAAAAACCGTCTACCAGGGCCTTCAGATCGGCAGCGTGGATATGTGCCGCGGAAACACCAACTCGATGGTTGACTTCGGCGTTAAGAAGATCACCCTTTTCGGCCTGCCCTTTATCTTCCGCGACAGGGATCATTTA
>JAISND010000193.1 GCA_031276615.1 Treponema sp.
GGTGGTAAGCCAGCCGGAGCGGAGCACCCTGAGCGCGGCCTCTTCCTCCTCCTTCCCGATATAGGGGCGGGCAAAGGGCACGGGCGCCGCGGCGTCTTCCGCGGAAAAATCTTCAGGCACGGACGTTTCCACCCGGGGCAAGGCTGGGGATGGCTTCTTTCAGGATTTCCTTCAACAAGACGCCGTCGCGGTACATTTCGGGTTTTCGGGGATCAAGGCGGCAGACGGGTTTCAGCTTTTCGATGAGCCCGGCAATGTCAAGGGGGAAGGGGCTTTTCCGTGTCACCCTGAGGATACGGTCGTATCCGGTCGCGCCGGGCTCCTCGCCCTCCGACCAGAGCCGCTCGTCAAGCCGCTCGCCGGGGCGGAGTCCCACGTATTCGATTTTAATCTCGCTTTCCGGTTCAAAACCGTAGAAACGGATCATCTGTTCGGCCATGTCCCGTATGCGCACAGGCTCGCCCATGTCAAGAAGGTAGAGGCCGCCGTTTTCACCGACGCCGCCGGCCTTGAGCACCAGGGAACAGGCTTCGGGGATGGTCATAAACCAGCGGCGCATGGCGGGATGGGTGACGGTAAGGGGCCCCCCCCTTTCAATCTGTTTCTGAAAGAGGGGCATGATGGAACCCCGGGAGCCAAGCACGTTGCCGAAGCGCACCACCATGAAGTTAAGCGGACGCCCCTTCTGCCTGTCTTCCCGCGCGGCCGCGAGCACGAGCTGTTCGCAGAGGAACTTTGAGGCCCCGTACACCGAAACGGGATCGACCGCCTTGTCGGTGGTGATGTGGACGAAGCGTTTTACGCCGTGTTTTTTCGCGGAACGGATAAGGTTTTCCGTGCCGAGAAGGTTGTTTTCTATGGCCGCGACGGGGTTCTCTTCCATCATGGGGACGTGCTTGTAGGCGGCGGTATGGAACACCACATCCGCCCGGAGCTGCCCAAGAATATAGTCCATGTAGTCGGCGTCCTTGAGATCGCCGATGACGGGCACCAGTGTCGCCTTTTCGCCGACGCCTTCCTCCTGGAGGAGCCGCAGTTCCCGGTCAATCTGGTATATCGAATTTTCACCGTGGCCGAAAAGGTAAAGCCGGGAAGCGCCGCCGGAAAGGAGCTGGCGGCAAAGCTCGCTGCCGATGGAACCGCCCGCGCCGGTGACAAGGACGCGCTTTCCCCGGAGGTAGGCAAGGCTCTGCCTGAGGTTTATCGCCGCCGGATTCCTTCCCAGAAGATCCTGGGGGTCTATGGAGCGGGTCTGAATCAGGTGGGCGTCCCCCTCCAGAATCTGCGATATGGCGGGGAGTATGCGGATCTTTTCAAAGCCCGCTTTCTTGAGGATTCCGTACAGTTCCTTGAGATATTCCCTGCCGGCGCCGGGAATGGCGATAATTGCCTCATCGGCGGGGTTCATCCCGAGCAGCCGGGCAACGTCGCGGATGGGGCCAAGTACCGGTATTCCGTCTATCCGGCGGCCGATTTTTTCGGGATCGTCATCCAGAAAGGCCACCACCTCGCCAAAGACGGCCTTTGTCTTTATCTCGTTTGCCAGGGTTCTGCCGGCAAAGCCGGCGCCGATAATGTACAGACGCCCGTTTTTTTTTGTGGTCATGATCTTCCCTTCGGACGGAAGCTGTTTCCCGGCAGCCCGGATGCCGGATATCGAACCGGATCAGCGGTGTTCCAGCGCCCCGATTACCTCAAACGCAAGATCTATTGAAAAAGAATCGTCGTAGAGATCCAGTTTTATTTTTGCCCTTCCCTTTCTTTTATCGACCTTTATTATCTTCCCCTCAAGCCCCATGAGGGGTCCCTCGGTAACCACAATGCGCGCGTTTTCGTTAAAGTACACCCTTGAAATCCCGGCGACGGGCCCGGCTTTTTTGATGAAGTGGAGTACCAGCTCCAGATCGCGATCCGCGAGGGGGATGATGTTCTGGTTGGATTTGAGGAAACGGAAAAAACCCTCGGTGCGCCGGAATGCCCACTGGTGGACAAGGATATCCTCGCCTTCCTGGTCGTTGATTTCGACAAAGATGTAACCGGGAAAAACCGCCGCTACGGATTGGCGTATCTTTCCCCGCCGCCGTATGTCCAGCCGCCGCTGCGGAAAATAGAGACCGAAGGGGACTTCCGGATGAAGGGCTTTGAAGAACCGGATAAATTTTTCCTCCCCGCGGGATCTTACCTGAAAAGCGTAATATTTCATCGGATTTCCAGATTAATTGATAAAGGGCAATGAGTAAAGATCCGTAATTCATCAGGGTAAAACTACCGATATTTGACAGGGAGGAATAATGGCAAAAAAAATCTTTTTTTCGGTTCTGGTTTTTGGCATCTTTTTTCTGTCCCCCCTTGAGGCGGCGACGGTTTCTTTCCTTGTAATTGAAACCGGGCTGTCCGAAGAAGCGGGTACGAGCCAGCATTCCGGCCTTTGGGAAAGCGGGCTTCTGGATGTTTTTTTCGAAGCCGGCCATATAGTCAGCAACGCCCCGATACTGCGTCTTGGCAAAAGGCCCGGGGAAATTTTCCCCGACGAGGCCCTGGGAAAGCTCCATGAGGCCGTGGAAGGGGGCGTGGATTTTTTCATCATAGCCCTGCTTGATTATGCCCCCAATGACGCGATTCAGAAACCGGACAGAGTTTCCCTTCGTCTTTTTAACGCGGTTTCCCGGAACCTGATTTACGAGCAGCAGTATACGGATAAAACTTCGAAAAATTCCGGTGAGGAATTTACCAGCCTGAAACAGGCTGTCAGGGGACTGGTTCCCCATTTGAACGACAGGTAAAGGAATAC
>JAISND010000211.1 GCA_031276615.1 Treponema sp.
GGTACGCTGGCCGCGTTGGGGTTGTTCTTCTTTGCCTGGAGAACTTCAAGACAGCCCTGGCGGCTCAGGTGGTAATCCATGATTATCAAATCGGGAGACCCCGCCCTAATCTTGGCGATGCCGTCCAGGGCGTTAACCGCAATGCTGACGCTGACATCGTTTTCCGACAATTTCGTCCGCAGATATTCGCGGAACAGGGGCGTTTCATCAACTATCAGGACATGCTTCATCGAAGTACCCCGTCTTTAATTGCCCATTAACAAACCTGCGGTTCGAAGGCCGCGAAGAAATTTCCAGGCATCTCGAATGAGCCAATTTCAAAATAACCGGTTTTGAAATTAGCCCTATTATATTAAACAAACAGAAGATGGGCAAGATAATTGATATACAATTGAGGCGATTTCAAAATGTTAAATTTTGAAATTGGCTCGATTGACATATCCCGGCCTAAAGGATAGCATGGGGACAAGGAGTCTATGTGGCTAAAGAAGAAGCAATTGAGGTAGAAGGCGTTGTCAGGGAAGCCCTTCCCAATACCATGTTCCGGGTGGAACTGGATAACCAGAACGGACACCTTATACTGGCCCATCTTTCAGGCAAAATGCGGAAGCATTACATCCGAATTGTCCCCGGCGACCGGGTCAGGATCGCCCTTTCCCCCTACGACCTGAGCCGGGGAAGAATCATCTACAGGGAACGCTGACTTTTACCGTCCTTTTGCGCATCACCGCCAGCCTGTTTCAGCAAAACCCAGGTCACGCCGCTTCCACCCTCCGCCGCGTTTCCGTGGCCGCTTTCGCCCGCGAAGGGACAGCGCTCGATAAATTCCCTGACGCGGCGCTTTAATACCGCTTCGCCGCCGGAATGGTTTCCCTTCCCGTGGATTACAAGGAGTTTTTCAAGGGACCGGTGTTTCGCATCGGTGAAAAAACGTTCCAGGGCATCCCAGGCTTCGTCCCCGGTAAGGCCGTGAACGTCAATAACCGCGTCCGGCTTTTTGGCAAGCAGCCTACGCCGCTTCTGGCCCGGCCTTTCCCCCGAACCGCTTCCCGCGGCATCCCGGCCGGGGCCGTTTTCTTCGGCGTCCTTGTCGTAAACCCCGTTAACGCGGAGCCATTTTTCCAGGGGACTGATCGCGGGCATTCCCCCGGATGCGCCGCCTGTTTTACCGGCCGGCCCTTCGTCCGGCGCGCTTTTCCCGGATTTTTTTTCCGGAGCCCCGGGCCGGCGCGGCCTCGGGTTCCCTTTTTCCCACCTGTCAAGAATATCCCCAAAATCCATAAAACCCTCAATAACTGAAGTCTCCGAACAACTCTAATAAAAGACAAGGCTCTCAACGGAAACCCAGCCTTCCGGACCGGCGGCCTCCTCCCGAAAATCTTCCGCCCATACCCAGGCCCTGTCTTTCGCTCCGCCCGCCGCGGCTCCGCCGGGGCCGATCCTCACCACCAGCCCCTCGGCAAAACGGGCAGTCACCGCTGCCGCGGCATCGGGCGCCCCGCGGACCGCGGTTTCCCTGGCAACCGCGCGGCGGGTTTTCCAGGGCATGGCCGTTTCAAAAAAACCGTACATGAAAATCAGGCCTGCAAACAGAAAAAACGCCGCAAAGACAAGCCTCCTTTTCCTGCCGCCGAAAACCGCCCTGAAGAACAGGGCCGCCGCAAGCGCAAGGCAGGCCAGGCAGGAGACCAGTTTTCCGGGGCGCCACTTTTCGTCCGGGGCGCCGGTCAGGGCGAGGCTCCGTTCCGCTTCCCGGCGGAGGGCGGCGAACAGGGGCCCCGCCGGATGATCCCTCTCGTTCCGCCTGAGCCCGGCGAGGGCCTCGGCGCGGTAACCCCTGTCCCAGAGATTATCCGCCATTGCGTATAACATTTCGCAGGAGGCGGCGAGGCTTTTGGGCAGGGGAATCCGCGGCGGCCTGAAAGACGGGAAAGCTGCCGCGGCGGCCTGCGACGCGGTACCTTCCCGCTCCGCCGCCGCTTCGCTCTCCGCCGCCGCGGAACCTGCCGCGGAAGGCGCGGCTTTCAGCGCCGGTTCCGGGGAGGACGCGGCGGCAACCGGAACGCGCAGGGCGGGAATTTCAAAGACCGCGTCCCCCCAGGCGACGGTTCTCGCGGGAAGGCTGAGAACGGAGACGTTCAGCGGAATCACCTTCAGCCTGAGCAGTATGCCCTCCCCGCGCGCGGCCTCATCCAGCGGCGCGGCTTCAAGGATCAGGCCCTCCGGAACCGGCGGCATGAGAAGGGCGGCGCCGGGCAGATCGCCCGGCCGCGGAATTTCCCGCGCCGGAGAAAGGGAATCCCCCTGGCGTACGCGGAGCTGAAGGACGGCCTCTTCCCCCGCCCCGAGGGGGGGAGTGTCCCAGAATATTTCGGGACGGTAGGGCGAAGGGAGGGACTTTGCGTCCCGCACGTTCAGGCTGAGGGGCGGAGTCAGCGTTTTGCCCCGGGGACTTGTCACGGTGAACGATCCGATGACGCGGGTTCCCGGAATCTCCGGAATGAAGCGGTATTCGGCCACTGTCCAGCGCGTGCCCGAATCGCCCGCGGCGTCTTCCCCCTCCGCGTTTAAAACGCGCCCGCCCCTGAAAACCCGATCCGGAAAAAGGTCTCCCGCAAAAGAAGGCGCCAGGACATCTACCTCCTCGGGAACCGGATGCTCGATGAGCAGGGTCAGTGTCCAGACGGAACCGGAAAGGGGAGAGGACGGGGAAGTCCGTACCAGCACCCTGGGACCTTCGTCCGTATCCGATTCCCGGGCATGGAGAGACAGGGCCAGGACGGCAAAAATCATTCCTAATAGTCCGGCCCGGAGTCTTCTTCTTCCGCCACCCATTCCCTGCTCCTCCATTGATTCTGTTCCTTCCGCCTGAGATACTCAAAAAGCGCCGCGCTGTTTTCCGGTTCGCTTCTTTCCGGTTCAGCCTGCCCCTCGCCGGCGCGGCTCCGGGCAAGGGAAAGGAGACTCAGCTCCAGATTCCGCTTCGCCTCTATCCGGCCGGGATCGATCTTCAGCGCCTCCCTGAAAGATTCCGCCGCGTCCCGGAATTTTCCCTCCCCGAAAAGAACCACCCCGGTATTGTAGCTTAAACGGTAACGAAGTTCCCGATGTTCGGCCGGGGAACGTCCCTCAAGGATCTTCCGGGAATCCCCGAAACGCGCAAGCGCCGCCGCGGCCTCGTCAAGGGAATAATACGCCGAGCCGAGGCCGTATTCGGCGTAGGGTTCAGCCTCTTCATGGGCAAGGGCCTTCAGGTAAGAGGCCGCCGCTTTGGAATAGAGGCCCCGGGAATTGAAAAAATTCGCCTCGATGACGAACAGTTTTCCGGAAACCCCCGAGCAGGAGGACAAAAAAACGATCAGGGCGAGGCAGCGCAAAAAGGAGAGGGGACAAAGCAGGCAAAGCTTTGAAGCGCCGTAGAAAAGCAGGGCGGCGATGACAAAGAGCGGCCACCGGCGCTTCCTTTCCCCCCGCGTTCCCCGCGTTTCCGATTCGGCCGTCCCGGAACGCAGGCGCTCCGCAAGCTGCGCCGGGGCGTCTTTCCTGTTTCCGTCGACGTATATTCCGCCGGAACGTTCCGCGGCCATGCGCATAACGGCAGGATCCCTGCGGCTGATGATCTGTTCTTTTTCCCGCGCCTCTTCGCCGGAGTCCCGGACAGGGTTCTCCGGCCGGGAAAATTTCCCCTCCGGTACCGGGCCGCCTTCGTCACTGCCAACGGCCAGGGTATTAACCGTAATGTCCTGCCCGGCGCTTCTGTCAACCGCGGCCTTGAGGGAGCCGCCCAGGGCTTCCCCGTCGGAAATCAGGACAATGGCTTTCCGCGCCGGGAAGGAAGGCTGAAAAGCGCCGGACGCCGCGTCGACAAGGGACTCCAGGTTTGTGCCCCTTCCGGTAAGGGAAGAACCGTCAAGGGCTTCAAGGAAGTTCAGGACGGCGTCCCTGTCCCAGGTGAGGGGAACCGTCACCAGCCCCCTGCCCCGGCTGACCGCCGCCGCGAAACGGACGCCGGGCAGGGCCTTCACCGTCTCACAGGCCACGGCAAGCCCCCGTTCAAGCCGGGAACATTCCCCCCCATCCCCGGCGGAGTCCCGAATCTCCATGCTGCGCGATACATCAACGGCAATGACAACGTCAAGCCCCCGCCGGTATTCGCCCGGGGCCCGGTCCCTTCCCCAGCGGGGTCCCGCCAGGGCGGCGACAAGGCAGGCAAGGCAAAGCATGAAACAGGCGCGGGAGAGCAAAATCCTCCCCAGCAGAGGCGGCGGCAGACTGCCGGAAGAACCGGCCAGGCGGTTCCGTCCGGCGGCTCCGGCAAAGCGCCGTCTGAAAAAAAGCGCCTCAAAAAAAACAAGGGGAACAAGGACGGCAAATCCGAACAGAAGCCGGGGATATTCAAAACTCAAACCCTCCGTCACAGCCATGCCCCCAGGAAGAATCTCCGGATGAACCCCGGCGCGGCCAGCAGGACAAGGGCGGAGATCAGAAAGGGAAACCGGCACGAACGGACACTGGTGACAAGGCCGGCCCTGCGGACAGTCATTTCCCCTTCGTCAAGCCGGGCAAAGGCCGCGGCCAGGGCATCGGCCGAAGGGGCGGAAATATAAAAGCCGCCGCCCGCCTCGCTGAGCCGGCGGAGGCTTCCCGTGTCGAAGCGGGAATCGAAGGTTCCGGTACGGCGCATCCGCGTGCGGGGATCCACGTAGTCAACGGGAATCTCCCCGCCCGAGCCTACCCCTATGACCCAGAGGGAAATTCCCGTTTCGCCTAACATGGCCGCCGCCGTTTCCGGGTGTATCGCGCCGGCGTTATTCTCCCCGTCGCTGATAAGGACAACCGCCCTGCGGGGCGCCGTTGATTTTTCCAGGTGAAAGGCGGCGACCGCCAGTCCCATGCCGAGGGCGGTTCCGTCCCCCAGTTCCCCAATCCCGAGCCGGCGGAGCCGCGAAACAAGCAGCTTTCTGTCCGTTGTGGGGGGAACCAGCAGCGCCGCGTCGTCCCCCAGGGCCACAAGCCCGATGCCGTCGGCGGGGCGTCTTTCGGCAAAGGCGGAAAGCAAATCCCGCGCCGCGTTAAAACGGCTCACGCCGTCCATGTCGATTCCCGCCATGCTCGGGCTGGTGTCAATGACAAAAAGAATATCCGCGCCCCGGTCAAGCCACACCGTTTCGCTTGTTTTTAAAACCGGCCCCGCGGCGCCGATAAAGAGCAGCGCGGCCCCGGCGTATTCAAGAATCCGGAGCGTCCTTACCAGGCCGCCGGTACTGCGGGGCATTTTAAAGGACGCGCCCCCCGGCGGGCCGAGGGGTATTGCGGCGGTAAAGGGACTCTTCAGGCGGCGGGCGATAAAAGCCGCGAGGGGAAGGACGATAAAAGCCGCCGCCGCGAGAAGCGGCCGTTCAAATCCGAAGCTCACGAAACTTCCCCCTTTCGGCCCTGTCCAGGGTTTCAAGAAAACGGCCAAGATCCCCCAGTATGGCGAATAACTCTTCTTCCGCGGCTTCGCGTCCGCCGAAGCGCAGCTCGTCACAGCGGCGGAAAAAACCGGAAAGATACTCCCCGCTTAAAACGGAAAGCGCCGCGGCATCCTCCGCGTCAGCCGCCACGCCGTCCGGGGCGGCCAGCGGGGGGAGCCCGCCAAGCTCGGCGGAGGTCATTGCCCGGCAGTCCTCCCCGGTAAAAAACGAAAGGAAGGCCCTGAACTCGGAGGAAATTACATTGAGTATTTTCCCGTAATCCCCGGCGTTTCCCTTCCGGATATTCCTTCTTATCCGTTTTTCTATTCCCGCCATCGAAACAATAAGCCTGCGCCTTTTCGCCTTTTCCATCCAGCCGCCGAAACAACGGCGTCCCCGGAGTACAACCCACAGGGAAAGCGCGGACAGCAGAACCAGAGCCGTCACGGTTCCGTACATGAGCAGGCCGGTACCGGGAACGGAGAGCGGCGGGGCGGGCCCCGAAAGAACGGCGTCGCCCGAATCCAGAATGGAACTTACCTCGACACGCAGCCCCGCGTATCTGTTTCCGCCGATTTCAAAGGGCGGCAGTTCAAAAATTCCCGGCGCGTAGGCGGAAAACTCAACCAGCAGCCTCGCGCCGCCGGGGCGGCGTTCCAGCTCTATCCGGTGCAGCTCAAGAGCGGGAAAGGAGTCCGGTTCCGCCAAACCTGAATTCAGCGGGAGAAGGGCCTCGCCTTCGAGAACCGTTGTTCCGCCGTCATCGCCCTGTCCCCGCGGGCCGGAAGCGGAATCCCGCGTTTCGGACAGCGGAACCACCAGGCTCGCCCTGTCACCCACGTATACCGTCTGGGGAACAAGGTAAGGCCCCCGGTTTCCCGGCCGGGCCTCCGCTCCGTCAAGCGCAAGGGCGGTGCGGAGAAGCAGTGCCCCAAGCAGGACAAGGCGCGCGCTCACCGGCGGCCTCTCCCGCGCCGGGACAGGCCGTATCTGCGCTCCACCCCAAAAAACCTGAACAGCGCCGCGGGGACATCGGCCGCGGTTGAAAGCTCCAGGGCGGCCGCTCCGGCATGGCGGCAAAGGCTGAGCCAGAGTTTCGCCCGCTCCCCATGCCACTCCTTCCATGCCTCCCTGAAGGAAACGGAACCCGTCGGGGCGTAAATGCGCAGCCCCGTTTCGGGATCTTCCACGGGGATAAACCCCATGTCGGGAATGTCGTCGTCCAGGGGATCGCTGATCCGCAGGGCGATCACGTCGTGCTTCCGGGCAAGATCGCCCAGTTCCCCGCTCCAGTTGGCGCTGAGAAAATCGGAGATAACAAGCGCCATGCCGCGCCGTTTAAGAAGCCTTCCCGCCCCGGCCAGGGCCGCGCCCAGGTTGCTCCCCACGCCGGGCGCGGCGTTTCCGGGGACTCCGCTTCGCCGGACGCGCCGGTTTTTCGGCCCGGTTCCGCTCTCATGGTAGCGCAGGGCCCCCGAAACAAGCGCCATCACATGACGCCGGCCCCTGTACGGCGGGAAAACCCGCTCTATCTCCCGGTCAAAAAAAAGCCCCCCCACCCGCTGGCCTGTCCGCTCCGCGGAAAAGGCAACCAGCGCCGCGGCAAGCAGCGCCTGCTCAAAGCGGGTGGGATGAGTCCCGTCCCGTCCCGGCCAGGTTTCGCTTCTCATCGAAGCCGAAACATCCAGCAGGATCAGTACGGTTATCTCCCGCTCCTCCCGGTACAGTTTGACAAAGGGGGCGCCGAAACGGGCGCTCAGGTTCCAGTCAATCGACCGTACATCATCACCCCATTGGTAATGGCGGGCCTCGTCAAACTCTATGCCCTGGCCCTTACAGACCGAGCGGAAATTTCCCGCAAGAAGATCCTCGGCAAGACCGTCCGCAATTAGGGGGAGGGATGTTATTTTCCGCAAAAGCTCATGGGTATCCATACTTCAAGTTTAAGGAACGGGAACATGGGCGAGGATTCGGGAAATTACCGCGTCGGCGTCGAGTCCGTCCGCCTCGGCCTCGTAGGAAAGCACAATCCGGTGCCGCAGCACGGGATAAGCGGCCGCCTTGACATCATCGGCGCTGACAAAGGCGCGGCCTTCAAAAAGCGCGTGTATCCGGGCGCAGCGGCACAGGGCGATTGAAGCCCGCGGGGAAGCGCCGAAAGAAATGTAGCGGTAGACGCCGTCCCCCGCGCCGGGCTGGACTTTCATCCGGCCCCCGGCGCCCGCGGCCGTTCTTGCCGCAGGGGGCCTTGTGGTCACGACGATTGAAACCATGTACTTCACCATACGCTCGTCAAGGTAGACCGAATCGGCGGCGCCCCTCAGCAGCCCGATTCCCGCCGTGTCCAGAACCGGGGAGAGGGAACTCCGCGCGCCGCCGCCGTCCGCGGGCCGGGAAGCGCTGCGCTTCACGATTTCCAGTTCTTCCCCCGGCTCCGGGTAGGGTACCAGAAGTTTGAGGAGAAAGCGATCAAGCTCCGCTTCGGGCAGAGCGTAGGTTCCTTCGTGTTCAATGGGATTCTCCGTGGCCAGCACGAAAAAAGGTTCCGGCAGGGGGTAGGTGGTTTCCCCTATCGTTACCTGCTTTTCCTCCATCGCCTCAAGCAGAGCCGACTGTACCTTGGCCGGGGCGCGGTTTATCTCGTCCGCGAGAATCACGTTGGCAAAGACCGGCCCCCGGCGCACGGAAAAGCTCCCCCTGCCCTGCTCCCAGATCAGGGTGCCGGTGAGGTCGGCGGGAAGCAGATCCGGGGTAAACTGAATCCGCCTGAAGGCAAGGCCGGTGATCTCCGCGAGGCTTTTGACCGCCAGGGTCTTTGCCAGCCCCGGCACGCCCTCAAGCAGGATGTGTCCGCCGGCAACAAGGGCGGCAAGCAGCCCGTCGATCATGTTCCCCTGCCCCACAACGCGCTTCGCCAGTTCGGTCCTGCAGGCGGACAGAAGCCCGGCGGCCTCCTCCAGGGCGGCGGGAATTTCATTTTCATTCATATATCCATTTTATGCGCCGCCGAAATCTGTGGCAACCGGTGTTCCGGCCGGGAGCATGCCTTTGTCCGGAAGCAGGGCGGGCGCATGTGACGGCGCGTAATTGACTTTCCATACAGGCGTAAAGTATGATTATTGGACTTGTTTGAAAACCTGGTTGGATTAACCAATAAGGAGCGGCAGCGTGAATCTGATTTTTTTAGGGCCCCCCGGAGCGGGAAAGGGCACTCTGGCCGCCAGGGCGGTAGAGATTCTTGAATTGCCCCACGTCAGTACGGGGAATATTTTCCGGGCGGCCATCGCGGCCCAAAGTCCCCTGGGGCTTAAAGTCAAGGCCATTATCGACGCGGGCAGGCTTGTGGACGATGAAACCACCGTAGAACTGGTCAGGGAACGGCTTGCCCGGGACGATGTCAAAAAGGGCTATATTCTTGACGGCTTTCCCCGGACCATCCCCCAGGCGGAAGCCCTGGCGCGGTTTTCCGCAGTCAACAGGGTGGTCAATTTCGATATTCCCGACTCCGGCGTCCTTGAACGTCTGGGCGGCCGCCGGGTCTGCCGCAAGTGCGGCCACAACTTCCACACGATCTTTGATAAACCCGAAAAGGAAAATGTCTGCGATCACTGCGGCGGCGAAGTTTACACCAGGGATGACGACAAGCCCGAGGCAATACAAAAACGCCTTGAGGTGTACCGCGCCCAGACCGCTCCGCTCATTGACTTCTACCGCAGACAGGGGCTGCTCGTTGACGTGGACGCCCGGCCCGCGGTGGACGAGGTGGTGGAGAATTTCAAAAAAGCCCTGGGCCTGTGAAGTCCCCGCCGGAGCAGGCTTCGCGGTGGAACTTCACGCGCTTTCAGTACCCGAAACAGCATCTTGTATAAAGGGCACCTCTAAAAACCCCGGTTGGGTTTCCAGAGGTGTCGGACTAAAGTCCGCCGGAGAAATCGGACTAAAGTCCGTCCGCAATTTCTTGTAATACAAGCAATTATGGCAACACGATTTTCTCCCGGGGGTAAGAAAACCTCTAAAAACTGAAGTTTTTAGAGGTTCCCATAATAAAGGGCAAAACCCCGGCCGGCAAACCGCCCGCGGCAAGGATGCCGCTGTTACAGGGCTTTAGCCCGTACCCTGCCTCTTCCCTGTTCGTTGCGGGCTGACAAAACTTTGGTAAAAATTCAAGACAAAATGCTGTACCGCGGGCGGTTCCATCCCTTCCGGAACAGGCGCTGCTGAAGCTGGGGTGGCGTGTACGGTCCCGGCGCCCCCGCCATGTCAGTACGCCTCACCCCGATTCCGGTATCGGCTTTTCCGGTACCGGGTAAGGCGCCCGCGGCAAAGTATATTGGCCTGTGCTTTCAGCGGATCTTTTGTCAGGACGACCGCCTGTCCCGCCCGAACTTTTCCCGGTATTCGGGAATCTCGATTATCGGCGGGCGTTCCTCCGAGGATATTTCGGTTTTGATCACCCGGTGATCGCCGTCCTGCCGTTCCAGGGCGATGTGGCGTGAACCAAGCCCGCGCAGGATCTTCGCGCCGCCGTATTTTTCCACGCGGGAAATAAAAGTGTTAAGAACGCCGTAGGACATCCTGCCCAGGGCCGCGACGCTCTGGTTGCGGTGAATCCGCATGTCAAGATCGACCTGGGCAATGGCTTCGCAGCCGGAGAGACGGCAGATGTCGATGAGGTGTCCAAGCTCCACGCCGTAACCCACGGAGAACGGAAGATGCTCAAGCAGGCTGCGGCGGCCGGCGTATTCGCCGGAGAGGGGCTGGACAAGAAAGGCAAGTTCCGGGTAGAAAAGGGAAAACAGGGGCCGCACGAGAATCTCCGTCACCCTGCCGCCGCCGGAGGGGCTGATGCCGCCGCTCAGGGAACGGAGGGGGCGTTCGTAAAAAGCCTTCACATAGGAGATGCTGTCGTCCTCCAGCAGGGGGCCGATAAGGCCGTAGACAAATTTCGGCGCAATGTTGGAAATGTCCGCGTCCACCCAGACGATAATATCCCCCTCGAGGGCGTAGAGGCTCTTCCAGAGATTCTCCCCCTTGCCCCGGAAACTGCCGTATTTGGGGAGGATCGCCTTCGACTTGATAACCCGCGCGCCGAAGCGTCCGGCGACCTGGCGGGTATTGTCCTTTGAGGATGAATCAATGATCGCTATTTCATCGATCAGGGAAAACCGATCCATCAGCTCGGTGCGTATAACGAGTATCTCCTTCCCGATGGTCAACTCCTCGTTAAGCGTCGGAAAGGCCAGGGAAATTTTCAGGCCCCTTTTCCGCTTGAGCGCAACGAGGCGTCCCACGTCTTCAAAGCGCGAGTGATGCCATGTCCTTTTAAGGATAGAACCGTTCACGCCGTCAAAAGCCACTGCGCCCTCCCGCTTCGGAAATGAGCCGTTCCAGAATCCTTCTGCCCTTCTCAAGGGAATCGATGTTTATAATGTCCCTGTCGATTCCTTCACGGCCGAGGGCCATGCCCAGCGACAGGGCGGGTATGTCTCCGGAAGTAAAAAAGGAGGAAGGATCCGCGCCGTTTTCCTCCCTGAGTTTAATACGCTGCTCCCTGGCATGCTTCCGTACAATCTCAAAAAGTTCCAGGCTCTTTTCCGGCTTCCCCGCCGGGATAAAGGAAAGAAGCGCCGTCTCGGATTTAAGCCCGGCGGCCTCTCCGGTTTTTCCGGCGGTTGCCTTTACCGCGTTCATCGCCAGTTCCAAAAGGTTTGCCTCGGTGGATTCGATTTCGATTTCAAGAAGGCCCTCCTCGGGGGTAAGGCCGTAAACCGTAGCCGCCTCAATGCGGCGTATAAAAACCTTTGTTTTGCCTTCGCTGTCCCAGGCGATGCCCAGAATGGTACGGGCCGTATCTATGAGCGTTTCGGTAACCTTGTTTGAAGTCTGATCCGTATCGCCCGAAACGGTCACCCTGAGGCGGTAGGAGCCGACCGAATGGATCACCCTGTCAAGCGAAAGCCCCCGCACGCCTATCGCGGCAAAGGGGCGGTTCTCGCTGCTCCGCAGTATCGGGTCAAAACTGTTATTGGGATCGTCGAGGGACTTGGCGGTAAAGAGGAGAAGTATGTCCCTCGGAATCTGGAAAGCGCCGGTGGAATAATTTTCGGCTATGGAAAGAAGCGCCGCCGTTCCAAGGCTGTCCGAAAGCCCCGCGCCCGAAGCGGTATCCGCGTCAAGGCGGGCGAGGGATTCCGTGGGGTGCCAGCGCTTGGAACCGAGATCGGTGAAAAGGAGGACGGGGGCTTCGTCGGCGGCCTGCTCCGAATGGAGGCGGACGAGGATGCTGCCCGTACCGTCAACCTCGGGAATCAGGCCGAAACTTTTCAGCCGTTCCAGCGTAAAGGTCGCCCGCGGCTCCTCGCCCGGCGCCGGGGACGCCAGCTCCGCCAGGCGGATAGCGTCCACCAGCAGCCTGTCCGCGGCGGACGATGCCGGGCCGCGCAGACTCAGGGTTCCGGCCGCCCTGCCGAAAACCGCCCGCAGACCCGAGGACAGCAAAGTTTTCAACGAAAATCCCATAGGTTCTCCCCGTTACATAATAGAAGATAATTACCGGCCTGTCCAATA